>NZ_DKXK01000077.1:0-30352 GCF_002492185.1 Lactococcus sp. UBA7128 | reverse complement strand
CTTTCTAGCAATTCTTCGAATTTTTGAACATTTTGATAGAGTTGGTTGTACTGTTCCAAGTAAGCTTGGAAGGCTTGACCTTTCCACTCTTCCGCGATTGTGCTATTCATCGAATTTACACGTTGAATCGCTTGTTCGATTTCTTCCTTAGATTGGATATAAACTTGCGCTTGTTGCTTCAGTTCTTCAGGTGTAACACTAATTGTTGCCATTTTCATTCTCCTTTAAAATAATATAATATATGTAATTAAAAAATTATTACCTTACTTTATTGGGGCATGATGTATCTGCTTTATATGAAAGCAGATGAACAAAAATGAGAAAGTGTATCGTTTTCTCACAATATTATTTTACCATTCTCTTTTATAAATTGTCAAAGAAAAACGGGAGTCATTTTCGCTATAAACCTTAGCTACGACCTGCGTAAGAACAGTTTTTATATCAAAGAAAACCGGATGATAATCAACAGAACACCTAGAAAACATGTGATAAACTTCACTTTCAGACCTGAACACGCGCATCTAGAATAGCTGTAATTTAGTCATTCCACTTTACATTGCGTAAAAGAAAAAGTGATGAAGATAGCTTTGAAATCACTCTATCTTCACCACTCGTCTCAGTATTGTTTTATTCTGCTCATTTTTCCAAATACTCCGGCAAAAATGTATTGGCTAAAAAGCTCGTATCATAATCCCCGGCAATAACATTATCATCTGAAATTAATTCCAGTTGGAAGTCAATATTGGTTGTTAAACCTTCCACATCAAATTCCATCAATGCACGCTGCATTTTCATCAAAGCTTCAAAACGATTTTCGCCATGAACGATAACTTTTGCAATCATTGAATCATAATAAGGTGGGATGGTGTAGCCTGTATACATGGCTGAATCCACACGTAAACCTACACCGCCACTTGGTAAAAACAGATTGGTGATTTTACCCGGGCTTGGTGCAAAGTTAAATTTAGGATTTTCTGCATTGATACGGCACTCAATAGCATGTCCTTTGAACTCAATATCTTCTTGTTTCACAGAAAGTTCTTGACCATCTGCAATTCGAATCTGTTCCTTAACAATATCCACACCTGAGACAAACTCGGTTACAGGATGTTCAACTTGCACACGTGTATTCATTTCCATGAAGAAGAAATCACCTGAAGTTTCGTCCAAGAGGAACTCAATGGTTCCTGCGTTTTCATAGTTCACATGTGCTGCTGCTTTGACAGCAGCTTGGCAGATGCGCTCTCGTAAAGTATGTCCAATCGCGACAGATGGACTTTCCTCCAGAACCTTCTGGTTATTCCGTTGGAGGGAACAATCACGTTCTCCTAAGTGAATAACATTGCCATGTTGGTCTGCTAAGATTTGGACCTCAATATGACGTGCGGGGAAAATCATTCGCTCGATAAACATGGCACCATTGCCAAAGGCTGCTTTGGCTTCAGCAGTAGCTGCTTCAAAAGCGGGGACGAGTTCTTCAGCATTACTGACCTTACGGATACCTTTTCCGCCACCACCGGCTGATGCTTTCAGCATGACAGGATAGCCGATTTTATTCGCTAAAGTTAGTGCTTCTTCACTCGTATACACTTCACCTTCAGAACCCGGCGTTACAGGAACACCTGCTTTGACCATTTCTGCACGTGCGTTAATTTTATCTCCCATCATATCCATGACTTGGGCAGAAGGACCGATAAATTTGATATTCATTTCCTCACAAAGACGTGCAAACTTTGAGTTTTCACTCAAAAAACCAAACCCTGGATGAATGGCTTGAGCTCCAGTAGCAACAGCTGCTTCTAGGATATTATTCATATTCAGATAAGACTCTGTTGCGCGAGCTGGACCGATACAAATGGCTTCATCTGCCAGCGCAACATGTAGTGCATCACGATCTGCTTCTGAGTATACGGCAACAGTAGCAACACCGAGTTCTCGTGCTGCACGAATAATACGTACAGCAATCTCACCACGATTAGCGATTAAAATTTTATTAAACATAGTTTGATAACTCCTATCAGGCTCTTATTCCAAAGGTTCTCCTCAGCAAAAAAGTAAAATCAAGACAGTCTCTCTGTCTTTTTGACCTATGGTGTATAAAACCAACTTGGATGGATTTAAGCCAAAGCTTTGAAACTTCAAAGTACACTTACTTTTAAAAGTTGCCACAGGCTAACTGTGGCATTGATTGTATTTTTTTATTTGCCTAAAGCAAAAGTTAAGGTACCTTTTGCAGCCAATTTACCGTCAACCTTAGCCTCAGCTTCAACAACAGCAATCGGTCCACGACGTTTGATAAATTTAGCATGCAAGATCAGCTGATCTCCGGGAACAACCTGCTTTTTATACTTTACATTATCCATTCCAGCATAAAAAACAAGTTTTCCTTTGTTTTCAGGTTTTGAAAGTTCCAACACACCCGCAGCCTGTGCCAAGGCTTCCATAATCAATACACCCGGCATTACTGGATATTGTGGAAAATGCCCTTGGAAAAATTCTTCGTTAATCGTCACATTCTTGATGGCGGTGATTTCATCATCCGCGATATCAATCACACGATCCACTAAAAGAAAAGGATAACGGTGAGGCAATGCCTCCATAATTTTTGTGACGTCAATATTTACTTCTGTCATTTTTTACCGCTCCTTTATTTAATGCGTACTAATTCTTGACCGAATTCAACCACATCCTCGGCATTGACCATGATTTCAGTGATTACCCCATCTTTAGGTGCTGGAATTTCGTTCATGACTTTCATTGCTTCAATGATAAGTAAGGTTTGGCCTTTTTTGACTGTATCTCCAACAGTAACAAATTCAGGCTTGCCCGGTGCAGGTTGCAAGTAAGCTACACCAACCAAAGGACTTGTTACTGCTTCGCCTTCTGCTGTGGCGATTTCTTCCACACGCTGCTCTGTTTCTACCGCAAGTTCTGTGCGATTTTCGCTTACAGGTGCTAACGCGCTTGCTTTTGCTTCTGGAAGGACTGATTCAGCTGCTGCTGCAAGAACTTTATTTTCATTTTTTGAGAAAGACAGTTCTCCTTCTGCTGTACGCCAAGAAAATTCACGCAAACTCGAACCGTCAAACTGTGTCATCAACTCTTTTACTTCATTAATATTCATTCTTATATCCCGCTCGCTTTCTTTTCCACAACCTAGGTTAAAGTGCACTTAGACTCTGAGAAAGAAAGCAGAGTGCTTATCTTTCTTTTAAACTAATCTGTGAATTTTTT
The DNA here is from genome assembly GCF_002492185.1 of Lactococcus sp. UBA7128. Taxonomy (NCBI): domain Bacteria; kingdom Bacillati; phylum Bacillota; class Bacilli; order Lactobacillales; family Streptococcaceae; genus Lactococcus; species Lactococcus sp. UBA7128. The sequence continues at coordinate 27,118 of NZ_DKXK01000077.1, read as the reverse complement.
AAAGGCCAATACGGCATTGTGTCCACCAAATCCAAAGTCTTGTGACAATGCGTAATTAATCTTAGCATCTTGGCCTTGACCAAGAACGACATTGATTGTCATGCCCTCGTCCAATTCTTTTGTTCCAGCATTCACTGGTGCAAACTGATTTAAAATAGCTTGTACTGTCGCTACTGCTTCGATAGCTCCTGTCGCTCCGAGAGCATGACCATGTAAAGCCTTTGTCGATGAAACCAAAGCTTTATCCCCAATAACATTATGGATAGCTTTTGCTTCTGTTTCTTCATTGGCAGGTGTTGATGTCCCGTGTGCATTGACATAGTCCACATCAGCTCCAGAAATACCTGCTTCTTCTAAGGCAAGCTTTATCGCATTTTCAGCACCAACACCTGATGGTGTTGTCATATGATAGGCATCATTTGTGTTACCATAACCAACAATTTCGGCTAAGATATTTGCACCACGTGCTTGTGCATGTTCAAGATTTTCCAAAATCAAGACACCCGCACCTTCACCCATAACAAAGCCCGAACGGTCCTTGTCAAATGGACGGCAAGCAATTGAAGGATCCGCCTCCTTTGTCAAAGCAGTCAAGTTGGCAAAGCCAGCAATGCCAAGCTCACAAATCGCAGCTTCAGCACCACCAGCGATAATAGCATCCGCATAACCATGTTTAATCTCACGGAAAGCTGAACCAATAGAGTTTGCCCCTGCTGCGCACGCTGTAACTTCAGCACGCGATACACCATGCGCACCAGTACGCAAGGCAACATTACCTGTCGCCATGTTGGCAATTGCCAATGGCACATAAAGTGGTGTTACTTTACGTGGACCTTTAAGTAGTGCTTGTGAGTTCTTTTGTGTTTGCTCCAAGCCACCGATACCTGAGGCCATGATACAACCTAAGCGATCGTAATTTGTGTTCTCTGGAGTTATGCCTGACATTTCCATAGCTTCAAGAGCCGCATAGACAGCATAAAGTGAAAAAGTATCCATACGACGGGCATCTTTTTTCTCAAAATGCTTTTCAAATGGAAATTCTTTGACTTCAGCTGCCACACTAATACCTGTAGCTTCAGCATCAAAGCGCGTAATTGGACCGATACCTGTTTTACCGGACTTAAGGCTGTTCCAAAATTCTTCTGGTGTATTACCGATAGCACTGGTTACACCGTAACCTGTAATGACTACACGATTCATCTTTTTCTCCTTTGGAGTTTGTTACAAACTTCTTTTTAGACTAATCTGGTGTAAGGCTACATGACCATGCCACCGTCAATAGACAATACTTGCCCTGTCATGTATTCTTGCTCTGCAAGGAATTTCACGACTGTAGCGACTTCTTCTGGTTGACCAAAACGCTTCATTGGGATTTGGCCCTTCATTGCATCCTTGACTTTATCTGAAAGAACTTCCGTCATATCTGAATCAATAAAGCCCGGTGCTACAGCATTGACACGTACATTACGCCCAGCCACTTCACGCGCAATTGATTTTGTCAAACCAATCAATCCAGCTTTTGAAGCTGCATAGTTGGCTTGGCCCGCATTACCAATTAAGCCGACCACGGAAGTAATATTAATAATTGCGCCTTCTCTCGCACGTGTCATTGGCTTCAAAACAGCTTGTGTCATATTGAAAGCACCTGTGAGGTTTACTTTCAAAACGGCTTCAAAATCTTCTTCGCTCATTTTCAATGATAAACCATCACGAGTTATTCCCGCATTATTGACCAGAACATCAACTGAGCCTAAAGCATCAACTGCTTCTGCAACCATACGTTTGGCATCATCAGCTTGCGAAATATCGCCAGATACGCCGACCGCCTTAACACCAAAAGAAGTGAACTCTGACAAGAGGGATTCAGAAATAGCTGAACGTCCATTGATAATCACGTTCGCACCAGCTTGCGCAAACTGCAAGGCAATCGCCTTACCAATACCACGTGTTGAGCCCGTCACAAAGACATTTTTATTTTTAATTTCCATTATTTTTCCTGTTCTTATGATTTTTAATTGCTCTCAAACCAAGTTCTACAGTGACAACTCTCACTTATTTCATAAGCTTAAGCTTCTTCTGCCATCAAAGCCTTGAATGAGGCAAGATCTTCAACATTGGTAAAGCTGGCTTCCTTGTCTATTTTTTTAATAAAACCAGAAAGAACTTTACCAGGTCCAACTTCAATAAAGCGTTGTACGCCGAGTTCTTTCATTGTTTCAATAGACTCGTAGAAACGTACCGGCTCCATCACTTGACGCGTGAGGAGTACTTTTATCTCTGACTGCTGCATCACTTGGGCTGTCGTATTTGAGATAAGCGCCATGCTGAAGTTGTTAAAATGAACATGTTCAAGTGCTTGGGCTAACTTTTCGCTCGCGGGTTTTAAAAGGGCTGTATGGAAAGGACCAGATACTTTCAGCTCAATCATACGTTTCACACCAGCTTCTTTCAGAAGTTCCACAGCGTAATTAACAGCTTCGGCTTGACCACCAATAACGATCTGTGCAGGGGTGTTATAGTTGGCTGGACTTACAATCCCACGCTCTGATGCTTGTTCACAAATTTCTTCGATCAAAGCAGCTTCTGTATTCATCACAGCAACCATTTTACCTGATCCTGTTGGCGCAGCTTCAGTCATATATTGACCACGTTTTGCAACCAAAGCAACAGCTTCTGCAAAACCTAGCGCACCACTGGCTACTAATGCAGAGTACTCCCCTAGAGAAAGACCGGCCACAAGGTCTGGTTGAATGCCCTTCTCTGAAAGTAAGCGAAGGATCGCTACAGACGTTGTTAAAATGGCTGGTTGGGTATGTTGTGTTTCGTTGAGTTTTGCTTCATCATTATCAATTAAGTCACGAAGGTCATAACCCAAGACTTGACTTGCCTGATCAAAAGTTTCTCTGACAATGTCAAATTCATCAAAAAGGTCCTTAGCCATTCCCAGCTTTTGAGCGCCTTGACCAGAAAAAAGAAATGCTGTTTTCATATTTTTTAATTTCACAAAATTTAATTTTTGTGACACTTCCTAATTTTCAAAATTTATCACAAGTGAAAAACGGGGCTTTCACCCCATTATTCCGTTTATTGTTGAGCTTCGACATATTTTACGAGATCAGCAACAGTTTTCATGTCTGCTTCTGTATCTACTTCAACATCAAACTCATCTTCAATATCATTAATAATTTGGAAAAGGTCAAGTGAGTCCGCATCGAGTTCTTCAAATGAAGTTTCGAGTGTTACTTCTTCTTTTTCTTTGCCGAGTTCATCAGCGATGATGTCTTGTACTTTTTCAAATACTGCCATTGTATTTCTCCTTAATGTGTAGAAAATATATATATTATAGCGTGATAAATCACTCGTATAACCAAATTTAAAACTTGTCTCTCTCGTTTAAAGATTGACAATAAGTGTGCCCCAAGTGAGGCCGCCACCAAAACCAGTTTGGACAATTTTAGAATTTTTGTCCAAAGAAAGTTTACCATTTTTTACGGATTCTGACAAGAGAATAGGTATAGATGCTGCACTTGTGTTACCATAGTCCTGCATGTTCTGTAGGAATTTACTCCGTTCAGCACCTAGCTTCTTAGCCATTTTATCCAAAATTCGAGAGTTAGCCTGATGCAACAAAAAATAGTCAATATCTTCTGGCTTCAAGTTTGCTTTTTCTAAGGTTTCTTGGATATTTTGCGGAACATCACGAACCGCAAAATCAAAGATAGCACGCCCGTCCATTTTAATAAACTCTGCAACAGGTTTTGGGCCGGCTAAAAGGCCTGGACGGAGTTCTAAGTGATTAGAGGTAAGCGAATTTCCTCTTGATCCATCTGTGCGTAAATGTTCAGCGATAATCAAAGGTTTTGTTCCTGTGTTTTCCAAAAGAACTCCCCCTGCACCATCACCAAAAAGAACGGCCGTGGAACGGTCTGACCAGTCTAATGACTTAGACAAGACTTCTGCCCCAATAACCATACCACGTGTGTAGCCACCTGCAATCAGTTTCTCAGCAGTGGATAAAGCGAAAACAAATCCCGAACAAGCTGCTGTCAAATCATAAGCAAAAGCACGATGTGCACCAATTTTTGACTGAACCAATGCTGCCGTACTCGGCATACTGCCATCTGGAGATATCGTTGCCACAATGATAAAGTCAATTTGATCCGCTGACAAATCAGCTTGAAGGAGTAACTGTTCGCCAACTTTAGCAGCCAAATCACTGGTATTTTCGTCAACTGTAATGTGTCGCTGCTTAATACCCGTCCGTGAATAAATCCACTCGTCACTCGTGTCCATGATTTTTGCCAAATCATCATTTGACACAATATTTTCGGGCACATAGTGTGCCACTTGGGTAATTTTAGCGAAAGGCATTATTTCATATTCTCCAATGACTTGTGTAGTTCTTCAAGCTCACCTGCAAGTTTGTTCTCCGTTGTCCCATAAACACTTGACATAAGTTTTTCGGAAATCTGACGGAAAAACTCACTATGTGAGGCACAAAGCGCTTTACCCTTTTCTGTCAAAACGACATGAGCCACACGCCGATCACGGTCTGAGCGCTCACGTCTAATATATCCCTTAATTTCCAAGCGATTAAGTGTAATGGTAATTGTGGAAAGGGCCAACTTTTGGTTCTTAGCAATATCCGTAGCTCGGCAAGTTCCTAAAGTATGGATAAGTGTCAGTTGTTGAAGCTCTTTCACAGTCACATCTGGATAATCGGAATCCTTCAAGAACTGTTCTTCTAAGTTCATGAAATCGTGGAAAAGTTGAATCAACCATTCATTAATTTTGTCAAAATCTGTTTTCATTTGTACGTCCTGATATTTTGATGATGCAAACCATTTACAATACAAAATTGTACCATAATAAAAATAATTTGCAAGTGCTAAGTAGTTTGAGATATGACAAGGCATGAAAAAAATTATGAGAAGGCGACAAAATTACCCAGCCTATTTCATCCTTAAAAGCCGCGAAACCTCACTCAAAACGGCTCATCTTCTATCAAAAATGTCTTTCGTGTATTTGCCGTGAACCCGAGCACTCAACTCCTCCACGATTTTAAGGCTCCCAAATAATTGCGGATAAAAAAATAAGAACCTTTTATCTGTCAACTTTCTCAAATATTTTTCTTTCTCAGAAGACTTTAACGCACTTCTATTGCTTTGAACTTTTCGTCTCGTCTACTTGTGCTTAATTTTATTATAACAAAATAAAAGTTAAATATTCTCTACCTTTTCCAAATTTGAACTGTCTTTAACACAAAAGTTGACGTTTTGATAACTTTTTTACATTTTGTATAAAAAACTCTTGGAAAATCATCCAAGAGCCAGCTTTGTCTTCATTATTCGGTTTGACGAATGAGTGCTTCAGTATAGTCGGAAAGTTGCTCCATTGATGCTGTCGGACCCCCAAAGAAATACACCTTGTCATAATCCATCGTAACGACATGTCCTTCTTTAACTGCCTTTAGATTTTTCCAGACAGGATTTTTTTGAAGTGCTTCATACTGCGCCCTATCTGCATTTTTAAAATCTACAAATATATAATCTGCATCAAAGTCTTTTAAGCTTTCAGCATTAACTTCCGCATATCCCATTCCCTCAGATAACTCTGTCATCTTGGATGACTTTTGAAAACCTAGGCCACGGGTTAATGCTTGCCCACCACGGGCAAAGTTATCTCCATAAGCATAGATTTTATCACCCTGCAATTCTAATAAAGAAATTCTTGACTTTGCTGGGTCTATGCCATGATTTTTAAGTTTTTCTCTTTGTGCCTCCGCTTTTTTATCAAATTTTTTGATAAATGCTTCCTTTTCGTTTTCACGGTTGAGAAGTTTAGCAAAGAAGTTCAAGGATTTATCCATAGTGTTCACCTCTTGGTAGTTAACCAGAACGGTGGGAGCTATCTTTTCATAATATGAAACTTGACTTTTATCCACAGTCACAATCAAGTCTGGTTTCTGAGCAATGAGTTTTTCCAGATTAAAACTTGGGGAGCCTAAATCTACCATATTCTCTTTTTGTTTCTTTGAGAGGTAAGGGTTTGGAAAGGCCCATGAATCTGTTCCCACTACATTTCCTCCTAATGTTACGATATCATCAGGATAGTTTTGTACAGCGATACGTTCAGGGTGAGCAGGTACTTCTACTTCTCCATTCGAAGCTGCAAAAGTTACTTTTTCCTCTTCTTTTGACTGTGATATATCTAAGCTCGAACAGGCAGAAAGCCCTAAAAGTCCTAATGCTGCTAAAGTTAAAGAAAATAATTTAAGATGTTTCATACAACTCCTCTTTCAAATTTTTTGTATTAAGTATATGTAGTAGGGCGCACCGATGAGCGCGACCATAAAACCAAGAGGTAAACTTGACGGTGCAATGATCGTCTGTGATAGGCTATCCGCTAAGAGTAAAATAATCATGGCTACAACTGCTGTTGCCAAAGAACGTTTCTTGCTTTCAAAACCAACAAGCTCACGCGCTATATGTGGGGCAATCAGGCCAATGAAGGCCAGTCCTCCGACCAGCAAGACACCAATTGAGGCAAAAAGTAAAGCCAGTATATAAAATTGCATTTTACTTTTCTTGACGTCCAAACCAAGACTTGTCGCCATTTCTTCACCAAGACTTAGTACCTCCAATTTTTTTCTGTAAAAATATAGGATAGTAAGACCAATAAGCAATAAAAAACATGTAAAAGCAAGAAAGGCCTGACTAGTTTGCCAAACGTCCCCAGACAGCCAGATTGCAACTTGCTGAAAATCAAAGCGGTTAATGGTCAGTTGCATCAAGGTAATCAAGGCTTGAAAAAGAGCTGTAATCCCAAGTCCAATGAGCAGTACGCGAACATTACTCGCATTTCTCTTTAAAGCAAGCTGGTGAAGTAAGACAAACGCAAACAGAGCTCCTAGTGAAGCAAAGAGAGGATACATAAAAAGCCAAATTCCGGAGAGTTTCAACCACTGACTGATGAGGAGAAAAGAAACAGCCCCTGCGCTTGCGCCACTAGTAATCCCTAAAGTTCCAGCATCAGCCAGAGGATTGTCCACTGTGGTTTGAATGATGAGACCAGCCATCGACAAAGCGACCGCCGCAATGAGGACAGCCAACATACGTGGCAGCCTAAATTGCGGAACAAGTATAGAAAGCAATGGCCAATCTGTAGAAAAATATGTCAAATCGATAATAATCAATGCAAGTAAAGTAAGAATCAAAAGTAAAAATTTCTTTTTCATTTTTCCTCCTGACTCATTGTGTAGATAAAGAAGATTGCTCCAACGACCAATGTCAAACTCCCGGCTGGAAACTCATAGGGTTTAAATAAATTCCGGGCCAACGTATCGGAAATAAGCAGAAGTAAAATCCCTAGTAAATTAGACATAAGGAGTTTCTTCAAAAAATGGCTTCCCACAAGTCGTCCTGCTAAATGCGGCGCCACCAATCCAACAAAACTAATCACCCCTACACTTGAAACGGTCACACCACTCGCTAAAGCCACCATCCCCATAATCAACAATCTCAATCTATTTACTGATACGCCAAGGCTCGTTGCCATCTCTTCACCAAGTGCCAGCAGTCTTATTTGATTAGCAAAAAGCAAAATTAAGCAGATAAAGACAGCCGTCACCACCATCAAAATTTCTAACTTTAAAAGTGTAATCCCTGAGAATGAACCAACAATCCACAAAAAATACGACTGCATATTTTTACTATAAAAAGTCAAGATACTCGCAAGACTTGTAGCAAACAGTCCTACAGAGGTTCCTACAAGTACAACTTTCATCGGCTGAAATTTACTTTTTACAGTTAAGAAAGCAACTACGACCAGTGCTATAAGTGCGCCGAGACTGGCTATCGCTGTACCCAGCCAGCCACCAGTTGAAAGTTTAAATACCAAAAGCAAGGCAAGCGCAAAACTCGCACCTCCCGATATCCCCAATGTGGATATCTCAGCAATGGGATTACCCGTCATAGTTTGAACTAAGAGCCCACTACTTGATAAAAGGATTCCCACAAAAAATAGAGCAAGTAGACGAGGCACACGCAACTGTAAAACAATACTTTCTCGCCAAAATTGGCTCAAACTATAGTTTTGCTCGCCCAGCATAAGGTAAAGCACAGACAGAACAATCAGCAAAATAAGGATAAAAACAATCTGATGAGAAAACTTCCTAATCTTCATTTTTTACCCCTGTAATCATCAAAGATTGACAAAAAAGATCTCGCCCCAGCCGAACCTGTAAACCAAAACTCTCGTGAATGACTTCTTCTGTGAATAGCTCTTCTACAGGCCCCGAAGCAAAAATCTTCCCTTCTTTGACAATAACCATATTATCTGCAAAACGTGCAGCATGGTTCAAGTCATGAATCACATAAACAACTGTCTTTTCCCTCTTCGCAGCAAAGCGTTTTAATAATTTCAGTATATCCAGTTGGTGCAGGAGATCAAGATATGTTGTTGGCTCATCCAGCAGAATGATTTCACTGTCCTGGGCCAAAATCATCGTAATAAAGACCCTTTGACGTTGTCCGCCAGAAAGCTGTTCAACGTGTTGATTCCGTAAGCCCCAAACTTCTGTTTCCTGCATGACCTGCTTGATAAATGTCCTATCTGTTTCAGATAAACTCTGCTGTGTGAGCTTTTGGTGAGGAAAGCGACCCAGACTTACCAATTCATACACCGTGATGTCACTCGGCACCTGCAGCGCTTGTGGCAGCAAGGTTAATATCTTAGCAATTTCTAAATTATTCCAGTTTGTTAGACGCTCATCCTTATAAATAACTTCTCCCTCGTACTTTATTAAACGACCCAAGGCTTTCAGCAAGGTTGATTTTCCTGAACCATTTACTCCGATAATCGCAGTGGTCTTCCCCTGCTCAATTTCTAAGGATACGTCTTTTAAAACCTGCTTTTTCCCATAATATACATTTAAGTTTTTTACCCCAAAATACATGAGTTTTTTTCCTTTTAGCTCTAGTCACTCTATAACGCTAATAATGTCAAATACTTTTTACATACCCCATTAAAACATACTTTACAAAAGTTAACAAGTAATTTCTCGATTATTTTAAAATTAAGAGGAAAAGAAAAACCCTCAGGTTCTATAGCCTGAAGGTTACTGGTTACTCTTTCAACTCTGGTGAGATCAAATGTTCTAAGACTCCTTTGTTCCTTCTTCCGGAATCTCGTAATTTCTTCTTAAAGAAAACTTGTCAGGGACTAAATCATAGCCCGGCTTGCAAAAAGGATGGCAACGTAAAAGACGCGCTGAGCCCATCGCAATCCCCTTTGCTGCCCCATGCTTTTCGATAGCTTGAATCATATAGTTCGAACATGTCGGATAATAGCGACAAGCTGGGGGCAGAAGGGGAGAAACGAATCTCTGGTAACCATGGACAGTCTTAACTAATATTTTTTTCATTTTCCCCTTTATTTTAAAGCTTCTAAAATATCTGCAACCATAAGCTCTGGCGTAAGATGGTAGCGGTCATAGAGTTCTTTTATAGCAACAGAGTCATTAAACTCTTTGGCCGCGCCATAGTTCAGTGTTTTAACACCAAATTTTCCAAGATATCCGGCAACTTTTTGACCGAATCCACCATCAACTACACCATCTTCTATAGTCACAAACACACTGTGGTCAGCCGTTAATTTTTCCAAAGTTTCCTTATCCAAATCAGCGACAAACAAAGGATTGATTAATGTTGCTTTTATATCTAACTTTTCGAGGGCATCCATCACTTTCTGACCATGACTAAAGAGTCCGCCAAGTGCTAAAATTGCTACTTCTGTCCCTTTTCGAACAATCTCATACTGTGCTTTGCTAAAGTCAACCAAACTTGAAGGCCGGTTCTCTACCCCGTGTTCTGGAATTTGCAAAATCACTGGACTTTCTTTTTGAGTGAGCGACCAATCCAACATCGCAAGCAGCTCTTCTTCGCTTGTAGGCGCCAAATAGACCAAATCTGGAATGTTTGAAAGCATTCCTATCGCAAAGCTGCCCTGATGCGTTTTATCAGAACCCGAAATGGAAGCAGACTTTACAATAACTACAGCCGGCTCTTTATTGATAGCCAAATCGTGTAAAAACTGATCGTAAGCGCGCTGCATAAATGTTGAACTGTGGAATATCATTGCACGAGCGCCGCCAGCTGCAACCGCACCTCCAAATGTTGTGACATACTGCTCAGCTATGCCGGCATCAACATAATTTTCTGGATGCTTTTCAGCAAATTCCTTAAGATTATTAATCATTGGTATGCCACCATTCACAGCGACAAGCGGCATGCCTTCGGAGACTTTTTCCTCCATATAGTCGAGAATAATTCTTGTATAGTTTTTCGTCTCACGACTATTTTTCAATGAGCCGTCTTCTAAGTTGAAAGGTGAACGCCAGTGAAAAGCTTCCTTCATATCAATGGCCGGCTGATAACCATGACCTTTTTCAGTGTTAATATGTAAAACAATCGGGTGTGTGATATCCTTCACTTCTTCAAAAAGGGAAATCAAAGCATCAAGATTATTCCCTTCCGCCAAATATTTATAATCTAGTCCAAAAGCTTTGAACATATTATTTGGAGATTGACCATTCGTCTCACGCAACTCAGCGAGCCCCTTATAAAGCCCTCCATGGTTTTCTGCAATTGACATTTGGTTGTCATTGAGGATAAGGATAAAGTTTTGATTATAGGCTCCTGCGTTACTGATCGCTTCTAAGGCCAAACCACCAGAAAGTGAGCCGTCCCCTAAAATAGCAATAATGTTTCCTTGTCCATCGGTCAAATCACGTGCTTTAGCAAGCCCAAGAGCATTAGCAACAGAAGTTGAAGTATGCCCCACAGTAAAGAAGTCGTGTTCAGACTCCTCTTGACTGGTATAACCTGTAATGTCATAGAAATGCCCATCCTCAAAGCCATGTTTACGCCCCGTCAGAATTTTGTGGGGATAAGTTTGATGACTAACATCCCAAACAAATTTATCCACAGGTGAATGAAAGACCTTGTGCAAGGCAATCGTCAGTTCAACAACACCAAGATTAGGTCCTGTGTGGCCACCAATCTTACTCACTTTATTCAACACAGCTCCCCGAATATCAGCAGCAAGCTCTGTCAGCTCTGATCGACTAAACTTTTTTATGTCTGCTGGTGTTTTTACTTTATCTAAAATAGTCATTGTTGTTTCTTTCTTGCTTATTTTTATTTTTACTTATCCATAGCGGATAAGTTCTCACTCTATTCTATTATTTTTTACTCACTTTTGCTGATTTTAGAGATGGGCTTGTACGTAATCGAACAACAAATTTTGTTCCCCTCGGAGGATTGTCCTCAACAGTTATTCGTCCATTATGGGCCTCAGCGATTTGCTGTGCCAAGGAAAGACCAAGTCCCAGTCCGCCTTTTTGACGTGTTCTCGCCTTATCCACACGATAAAAACGATCAAATATCTTCTTCTTATCTCCAGCACTGATTCCTTCACCATTATCTGCCACACTTAGTATAAGGGTCGAACCATTTTTTTGGACATCTACTTGAATTTCACCATCTTCGCCCGTATATTTCATGGCATTATCAAAGAGAATCGTCAAAAGCTGTTTGACAAGACTCTGATCCAAGCTCAGACTTCCGTCAAATTTTAAAGAAGTTTTCAGAGTTTTATCAGAACTTTCTGCCAAGAGCTGATAGTTACTAAAAATTGCTTCAAAAAATTCTTTATCCGTGGCTTCTGGACTTATTTTGATGTTATTATCTTGACGCGCCATGTTAAGAAGATTACTTGTCAGCAAGCGCATGTTTCGAACTTCAGATAGACTCTCCGAAATGTTTTCTGATTCTTCGATGATTGTCGCATTGGGATTTTGGAAAAGTAACTCCAGTCGGTTTTGTAAAATGGCAAGAGGCGTTCTCAACTCGTGGCTGGCATTTTCCACAAAAGCTTTCTGCTTTTCATAGGCCACCATCACAGGTCGTAAGGTCCAGTTTGCCAAGTACAGGCTGATAATAACAGAGATAAACCAGAACATCACCATCGTTGTAATGATAATAAAATTACTCCGGCTCAGGCTATCCTGGAGCTGATCGACGTTACTAAAGACTTGGATATAAGCCACGCTATTTTCTTCTGATACAGTTGATTGTGGCAGAGATAGCGTGATATAGCGATAATGCCAATCCGCCCCATAAGGATTTCTAATCGAGATGGACTTAATCTGTCCAACAGCATCCTTATCTAACTTTGCTACTTTTTCAAGCTGATAGCGAACCACATCAACTGTGATAATCTGCTGCTGGCTTTTCCCCGTTGTCTTGCTGACATCTATTGCACCAGCAGGGCCTAATATATTTCCCTCAGCATCATACATCACGATACTGTTTGTAGGACTGTAGCTGCCTTGATTAATTTCAAAGGTCCCCTGACTTATTCCCGCTTGATTAAGCGCTAAGGCCCTAAGAATATCTGGATTGGCCGCTAAATCACGTAAATTTTGATCTGTTGACTTATATACTCCACTGGTCAAGACTTGAAGAATAATGACTGTCAGCGCAAAGAAAATAATGGTGAAATCTAGAAAAAAATGAAGGAAATTTTTCCCATCATTTTTCACAATTGGCATCGATTTTATTTTTTCTATTATCTTTTTCATAAGGATTACCGTAAAATATAGCCGACATTACGCAAGGTAGCTAGATTTTGGGCAAAGTCAGTATCTTTCAGTTTTTTACGGATTTTACTCATATATACTTCAACTACAGTCACTGTCGTATCACTGTCAAATCCCCAAATCCGGTCAAAAATTTGCTCCTTGGGTAAAATAACGTTTTGGTTCTGCATCAGATAAACGACAAGGTCAAACTCCTTGCCTATCAACTCTACAGGTGTATCATCAACAAAAGCTGACTTGTTCGTCAGATTTAAGCGCACATTGCCATAGGAAAGTCCGTTAGCATCTTCAAGCTTTCCTGTGCGCTTCAAAAGAGCCTGAATACGTGCCTTCAACTCGTCGAGATAGAAGGGCTTGGTCAAGTAGTCATCTGCTCCAATATCAAAGCCATGCATCTTATCGTCCAATGACTCTTTTGCTGTCATAATCAACACAGGTGTATCAATTTTTTGATCCCGGAGTTCTTTCAGAACTTCAAAACCATCCTTTTCAGGCAACATCAAATCCAAAAGAATTAAATCATAGATGCCCATTTCTGCCTCATAAAGTCCCTCTTCACCGTCAAAGACCTGCTTTACTTCAGCAAAAGATTTCAAAAAATCATAAACTGATTTTGACAAAGAGAGGTCATCTTCAACTAATAATATCTTAATCATCGTATCCATCTTTCTTATATTAACGGGAGAACCATTTATTCAACGTTTCTCCGTCCCTTCCCTTTATTTTACACTATTATGACCTTTTTTTCTTATTTAAAGCTAAAAGTATCTAGGTTGGCACCTTTTATTGTCGTTCAAGTAAAAAAGAGACAGAGATTGAGCTTGCTCTCCAAAGAAAATGTCTTTTCAACTGTTTTTCTAGCGAATAAATAGGAGTGAAACACCCCTCATCAGGATTCCGCGCAAAAATGAACGCCATTTCCCATCCGCTCAAACCCTTATGAAAACGAAAAAGCGAATACGTCATGGTGGGGTCTTCGCTACTCTTTTTGACAAAAACCTTCTTGTTGTTGGTGCCGCAGTTGCAGTAGTCATAAGCGCAAACAAGCACCTTAACATAAAGCTTCTCTTAAGCAATGCTTATCGGCTGTCGATTAAAATCGCTAAAAGCCAAGCTTATGTACCCCAACATCAAACGTCTTATTCTGGTTTCATTTAATCTCTTCCTCTCCCCTCTTGCAGCACACGACATAAGGCGGTTCCCCCTTGTTTCTCCTAAAATATAAAAGCCAAGGGAAATAATACAAGCGTTAGAGTGAGAAAAATACTCAAAACGGAAGGTCTGTTCACCATCGCTTTGAGTATTTTATCCTTCACCTTATTTTTTTCGCTCTGTGCTTTCTCGCAAGATAAGCTCAAACGGAATAATTGTTTTATCGTGAAACCCTTCCTTATTCTGCGTTAAAGCCAGAAACTTCTCGACAGTCGCAGCACCAAGTCGAACAATATTGATGTCAAAAGTTGTCAGGTAAGGATGAACGATGGTTGAAAAGGCAGAGTTGTTATAGGTAATTACACTGACATCTTCAGGAACTTTGAGTCCCTGCTCCGCTAAACGGGCAATGACCTTAAGTGCTACAACCTCATCCATAACCACTAGTCCTGTCTCTGTTTGTAGGGACATGTTTTCGTCAAAAACAAGCAATTTGGGCTGCCTTTTACTCTTTAACATCTCATTTTGATACCCTTGATAGCGCTCTTTAAAAACTTCACCATCTTTAGTATCTGTTACAAAAGAAATCTCATCATGTCCTAAGTCTATCAAGTACCGTGCTGCTTCTTGGCCCATTAAGACATTATCATTATCCACATGGGTAATTTCATTTTGTTTCTCAGTTGGCGTACCGAGGAGTACGAAAGGAATTTTCTTATCCAAGAGATAGTCTCGTACACTGTCCGTTTGTCCAGCGTAAAGTACGATAAAGCCATCCACGCGTTTTTCAGAATACATCAAGGCAACTTGCTGTTTGAGCTCGCTTTCCTTGTATCCCGTTACAACAGCGATTGAAACATCGTATTTGCGTGCCGTCTCATTAATAGAAGTGAGGACTTTCATGTAGAAAGGCTGGTTGGACTTGTCTTCAACAGGTGGAAAGACAACACCAATAGTATTTGATTTTCCTGAAGCTAAAATCTGGGCCGCTACATTACGCGTGTAGCCTAGTTCTTGCATGGCTTTTCTTACTTTAACTTTGGTCTTTTCACTAATTTCCGGACTGTCTTTGAGCACGCGGCTAACAGTTGAAGCGTTGACCCCAGCTCTTTTTGCGACGTCTTTTATGGTAACGGCCATCTTTTATCTCCTGACTCTACTCTCTTCTACCTATTCTCCCAAACTTTTGTCAATAATTCAAGAGACAAAGCGCTTGTATCTGGAACGAGGGCGATATCTGTTCCTAATTCTTCGGGAGAACCTACACCGACAGGTACAGCACCAGCAGCCTTTATGGCTGAAATACCGGCCTGTGCATCCTCAATCCCGATACAAGCACTGATTGGCACGTCTACTCCAGCAGCGGCAGCCAAGAAGATATCTGGTGCTGGTTTAGAAAAAGCAACCTTTGCTGGATCAGCAATCGCATCAAAATACGAGCTTAAACCCAGTGCTTCGAGAAGAAAGGGCCCGTTTTTCGAGGCAGAAGCCAGTGCAATCTTGATATCTTTTTCACGCAAATTTTCTAATAAAGCAAGAATCCCCGGATAGACATCGTTTGGTCCCACTTTTTGAATCATTTGAACATAATTGTCATTTTTTTGTTTAGCAAGCTGAGCAAAGGCTTCAGGCCCATAGTCCTCTACTTTCCCCCCAAGCTCCAATATTTTTCTGAGTGAATCTTCTCGAGATACCCCTTTCAACTGCTCATTGAATGTCCTGTCGACGCCTGAAATTCCCAACTCCTCAGCCAAGGCTTTCCAAGCCTGAAAATGGTACTCGGCAGTATCTGTAATCACACCATCTAAGTCAAATAATACAGCTTTAAACATGCTTCACCTCTGTTTCATATGTATCTTTCAGATGCACTTTTTCTCCGTAAACTTCAAGCTCTATCGCATCACCTTTAAGCAACTCAAGCACTAACTTTTCACCCACGCTAACTTTGAGCAAACGTCCCCGGTAATTGATGTGGAAACTGTAAGATTCCCAAGCTTTCGGAAGGAAAGGTGCAAAGCTCAATTGACCATTCCAAGTTTTCATTTGAGCAAAACCTTGGACAATAGCCAGCCAAGAGCCTGTCATTGAAGTAATGTGTAAGCCGTCCTCTGTGTCATTGTTATAGTTGTCCAAGTCTAAGCGTGCTGTACGCTCATACATTTCTACGGCCTTATCTTCCATGCCAAGCTCGGCAGCCAAAATAGCATGAATCGAAGGCGAAAGCGAGCTTTCATGAACGGTTAGGGGCTCGTAGAAATCAAAATTACGGCGCTTTTCTTCTAGACTATAGCGATCCCCAAAGAAGTAAATCCCTTGCAAAACATCAGCTTGCTTGATATATGGGGAACGCAAGATTCTATCCCAAGACCAGTTTTGATTCAAAGGCAAATGTTCAGGTTCCAGCTCAGCTACTGGCGTCAAGTCCTTATCCAAGAAACCATCATGTTGGACAAAAATTCCTAGCTCCTCATCTTCTGGGTAGTACATGTGAGCAATGATGTCTTTCCATTTTGCCAACTCATCTGCTGACACAGCTAAATCTGGACGAGGATACTTTTCCAAGCTTTCTAATGTATAAGCCAAAACCCAGCTGGCCAGTGTATTGGTATACCAATTATTATTGATGTTGTTTTCATATTCATTTGGGCCAGTCACACCATGGATCATGTAAGCTTTTTTGCGTTCTGAATAGTGGACACGATCCGCCCAAAAGCGAGCAATTTCAACCAGAACTTCTAAACCTTCATGAGCCAGGTAAGTTTCATCTCCTGTATAGTTGGTATAGTTATAGATGGCATAGGCAATAGCACCGTTACGATGAATTTCCTCAAAGGTTATTTCCCACTCGTTATGACATTCTACTCCTGTAAAAGTTACCATTGGGTAGAGGGCACCGGCCAAATCTTGCTGTCTCGCGTTGTGCTGTGCTTGGGGCAATTGTTTATGACGATAGCGCAGAAGATTTTCTGTTACCTTTTGATCCGCTAGAGCGAGGTAGAGCGGTACAGCATAAGCCTCTGTATCCCAATAAGTTGCTCCTCCATATTTTTCCCCTGTAAATCCTTTAGGACCAATGTTTAGACGTTCGTCTTCCCCATAATAAGTAGCAAAAAGTTGGAAAAGGTTAAAACGAATCCCTTGTTGTGCGAGATCGGAACCTTTGATTTCAACATCAGCAAGCGCCCAGCGTTTAGCCCAAGCTTGCACGTGTTCCTGTAAGAGTTGCGCATAACTCTTTTCTTTTATTACTTGTTCTAACTCAAATAAGGCAGCTTTCATCTCTGTGAGGTCTGCATAGTCACGGCTAGTCAAAACAAGGACACGCTTTTCAAAATGCAGTTTTTCCTGCTCTAAGACAGCTTCATGAAAATCAAGAACTTTTTCATCTTCAAGTTCCTGCCCTGTCGCTTGAAGATCGCCTTTGAAGCTTTGGCCTGCGAGCACCGTAAATTGTTCCACACCAAAAGGATTAGGCACCGTTTGGCTGGCAATATACGAACCTGCATGGTTTTCCCCTTTGTCTAAAACAGCCCAGAATTTTTCTTCATAATTCGAATCTTCATTGTGCACATCTGCATCGATAAAGGACTCAGTTCGAATCGTATGTGCCTTGCCATCCAAGCTCTTGAAACGGAAAGAAAAGACGGCCAACTCAGGATGAACAATAGATAAAAAGCGCTCAACAGATACAGCTACACCTGATTTTTCATAATGGTAAGAGAGTGTTCCTTTTTGCATATCTAGAGCAATATGGAAGTTTTTGATAGTATCTGTATACAAATCCACTTCTTCCCCGTCGATGAAGACAGAAACACCAGAGAAATTCATCGCATTAATGGCTTTGCCAAAATATTCAGGATAGCCATTTTTCCACCAGCCAACACGCGTTTTATCAGGGAACCAAACCCCTGCAATATAGGTACCTTGATGGTGATCCCCTGAATATTTTTCAGAAAAATTTCCGCGCATTCCCATATAGCCATTACCAAGCGAAGTCAAGGACTCCTGCAAACGGCGTTCTTCTTTTTCCAATGTATTTGACTGGATTAACCAAGGGTCAACTTCCATGATTCTATTGATTTTTTTCATATTTCCTTCTCCCTTTCTCCCTCTTAATTTTTCGTAAACACGTGATATTCCCAAGGCAAGAGACTCATTTTTTCTTCAAGACTTCTCTTACAGCTTCCGAGAATGTGCTGATAATCCTTTGTCTCAAGTTCTGAAAAATCCAAATGTGCCTTTGTTTTCCCCAAATTAGTAATAATCAAAAACGCATCTCGTTGATAAACAAAAGCGGTACGATGATGTTCAAAGAGAAAACAAATGCTGCCTTGAGCGATATCTTCTTCCTCATGACGCAGACGTATTAAATCTTTGTAAAGATTCAAGAGTTCTTGCGCATTTTTCACATTGATTGCCTTATAGTCTGGATGAATCGGCATCCAAGGCTTACCGCTTGTAAAGCCCGCATTAGGACCGTCATCCCATTGCATCGGAGTGCGCGAGTGATCTCTGCTGTTCGCCATAACCTTGTCCAGAGCTTCCTTTTCAGTGAGCCCTTGAGCTAAAAGCGCCTCATAAGCACGCCTAATCTCAGTTGCATCCGTTTGCGCTATATCCGTAAAGGGAAAATTACTCATCCCTATCTCTTGCCCTTGATAAATGAATGGCGTTCCTCTTAAAAGCATATAGGATACTGCAAGACACTTGGCAGAGGCCATACTGCCATCACCAAAACAACTGATCGCTCTTGGCTGATCATGATTTTCAAGATAGAGTGCATTCCACCCACGCGCCAGCATGTCTTTCTGCCAACGCATGATTATCTTTTTATAAGCATATATCCAAGTATGGCCAGGGTTTCCTTCCTGACGTACATTATGCTCCAACTCAAAAATCATATTGAGATAACCCGAACTTGCATCTGTCCAATCCGGCGCCTCTGTTGAAGTTACACCCGAAGCTTCACCTACCGTTAATGCATCATACTGGTCAAATATCTCCTTTAAGTCAGACATATACTGCTCAATTCCTGACACATTCATAAAAGGCTGCCAAGGGTCATTTCCCTTTAGTGACTTGATTTTAAAATCCCAATTTTCCTTTTGAATATGGGAAATGGCATCCAAACGGAAACCATCCACACCGAACTCTAACCACCCTCTAATCATCTTATAGATTTCTTGACGAACTTGTGGGTTTTTCCAGTTCAAGTCTGGCTGCTCTTTCGCAAAGACATGAAAATACGCTTGCTCTGTCTTTTCATCGTAGGTCCAAGCTGAACCGCCAAAAAAAGACTGCCAATTATTAGGCATTTCATCTGGTTTAGCATCTGCCCAGTGATAATAATCCCGATAGGGATTATTCTTTGATTTTTTAGATTCAATAAACCAAGGATGTTGGTCCGAAGTATGGTTAACAACCAGATCCATGATAACTTTTAAGCCACTCGCATGTGCTTTTTCTAAAAGCTCTTTCAGGTCTTCCAAGCTTCCAAAACGTTCATCAATGCTGTAAAAGTCTGATATATCATAACCACCATCAACTTGTGGACTTTTATAGATTGGATTTATCCAAATAAAATCTACTCCCAAATCTTTCAAATAAGGCAATTTTTGAATGATTCCTTGCAAGTCACCAATGCCATCACCGTCACTGTCTTTAAAAGACTTGGGATAAATTTGGTATCCTACCATATGTGAGAAATTTTCTTTTTTCATCTTTTAACCTTAGACTGTCTATCTTAGAATTAAAACAAGCAAACCTAAATCAATCAATAGCCCGACTAACCAAGCCAGCCAAAAATACCATTTCCGCGTTTTATGATGGCAAATTTTTCCAGCTAGAAATGCACCGAAACCACCACCAAGAATAGCTTGCATGACCAAGAGCTTTTCAGGGACTCGCCAAGCATGCCTCTGCGCTCGACGCTTATCTACAGCGTAGACAGCAAATACGATAATATTCCAAACCGTCAGAATGAACAATAATATCTCTCTCATCTTTATCTCCCTCTTCTCTATTATGACAAATTTTTCCGATATAGGAAGCAATATAGAAAAGGGTGTCTTCTGACTAGAAAGTGGTCATCAGCTACCTATTGTTTAAGAAGCTTCTTTTAATTATTTTTATAAATTACAAACCCATCTTTTTGAACTTTATTTTCCTCTGCCAGATGCGCTAGAAGTATTTCACCCCCTGTAAATTCTACAGGTTGCTCGCCCATGTTAAAGACCGCACTAATTTCACCCCGTACGAGTTTCACAAGGCCATTCGCATCATCGATCACTTGCCATTCCACATCAGATTGACTCAATATATCAGCATATTTACGACGGAACGCTACTAACTCTTTAAAGAAAGCAAACATCTCTAAATCTTGATGTTCTTCCGTCCAAGGCATACATTTACGACAGTCTGGATCAGCTCCACCATCTAAGCCGTACTCATCACCGTAGTAGATACAAGGTACCCCAGGCTGCATGTACATAAAGGCTTGAACTTGCTTGACCAAGGCTTTATTTCCCTTTGCTTGAGTCAAAAGACGTGGTGTGTCGTGCGAATCCAAAATGTTAAACATGACTTGGTTAGTTTGCTTGCGGTAAAGCATAAGCTGAGCGTTAATGGCTGACACCATTTGCTCTAAGTTCAATTCTTTTTTTACAAAAGTGTCAATAATGGCGTTTGTATAGGCGTAATTCATCACTGCTGAAAACTCATCGCCGACAAGCCAAGGCTGTGCAGAATGCCAAACTTCTCCCAAGATGTAAAAATCTTTCTTAGCCGCATCGCAAGTTGTACGGAATTTTTTCCAGAAAGCATGGTCGACCTCGTCCGCAACATCCAAGCGCCAAGCGTCAATATCACACTCTTTAATCCAGTATTCTGCAATGTTTAATAGGTATTCTTGAACCTCTTTATTGGCAGTGTTTAACTTGGGCATGTGTGGTGTGAAAGCAAAGGTATCATATGTTGCTGCCTCTGCAACTTCAAAATCATCTGTTGCAACATAGCTTGCCGGCCATTCATTGATGTGGAACCATTCTGCGTATTTGGAATTTTTTTGATTTTTCAGAACGTCTTGCCATTGTGGACTCGTATCACCAATGTGGTTAAATACGGCATCTAGCATGACCTTTATCCCGCGTTGATGTGCCTCTTTTACCAGTTTTTTGAAAACTTCCAAGTCACCAAAATGCTTATCAATTTTCAGATAATCTTCTGTGTCATATTTATGATTGGAATGAGCTTGGAAAACAGGTGTAAAGTAGATACCATTGACCCCTAAGTCACTCAGATGATCCAGATGGTCAATCACACCTTGAAGGTCGCCACCATAAAAATCTTGACGTTCTGGTGACTCTGTTGGATCCCACTCTTTTACTCCTTCTGGATTAATTGCTGGATTTCCATTGGCAAAACGTTCGGGGAAAATCTGATACCAGACAGTATTTTTTACCCAATCTGGTGCCTTGAAACGATCCACTTCATGGAAAAAAGGCATGCGAAAGGCTGCATATTTCTTTGTGAGTAATTTATCTTCATAGGGCAGGATACCTGAATCTGTGTAAACGATTTTTTCTCCATCATGTCCTGTGATTAGGAATACATAATCCATCCGCTTGTGCGGTACACCAACCTCTGTTATATAGAAATCACTTTCTTCTGTAGAAAGAGCATATCGCATCTCTGCTTCTTGATAATCCCAGGACTTCTCCGGCTGACCCTCGCGTTCTGAAAACATATAGGGATCACCATAGATTAATACAACACTTTTAACATCATCACGCGCCACTCGTAAACGTACATGAATTGTCTCCTCCGTATAGAGATAAGCAAATTCTGATTCTGGACGATGGTAAATAGCTGCTTTGTTCATAAATAAACACCTCGCTTTTCTTGTTTTTCTTCATTTTAGCACAAGCTTAACTTTTGCGCAACCGTTTGCAAATCTTATTTTAAGTTCCTTTATTTTTAAGCAAAAAATATATTATATGGTATATTCAGCATATACTACTTTATTGTATATACCAACTTTTTAAAGTAACCAAATTGTAATACAACAAAACTTGACAAAACGGAAGCGTTTGCATAAAATAGAATTATAAAGCAAGAAAAATTATTTTCGAAATTTAGGAGGAAATATTATGAACACATGGAAAAAAGTTGCTCTGAGTAGTGTCTCTCTCATTGCTCTGGCCAGTCTAGCAGCTTGTGGCAACAGTAAAGACAGTGGCAGCTCAACTTCAGCTTCTTCAGATGCAAAAGACCATAAGGGTTCGGTGACACTTTGGGTTGATCCAGCAAATGTCGCTTCTTATAAAGAATTGGTTAAGGACTTCAACAAAGAATATCCAAACATCAAAGTTACTGTTACCCAGTCTCCAAACGGTTCTGCAAACGCTAAACAAGATGTAAGCAAGGACCCAGCTAAGGCAGCAGATGTCTTCAAAGCCCCTAATGACCAGTTGGGTGCTATGGCTGAGGCAGGTTACATCAACCCTCTCTCTCCATCAGCTACAGACTGGGTAAAATCTAACGATATCCAAATCGCTGTTGATGCTGTTTCTTGGAAAGGCAAACTCTACGCTTATCCACAAGATGAACAATCAAATATTGTTTACTATAACAAAGCAAAATTTAGTGAAGCACCAAAAGATTGGTCAGACTTCACTGCTGAAAAACCAATTGGTACAGACTTTACAAACTCATACAACTGGTATCCTGTCTTCCTTTCTAATGGCACATATCTCTTTGGTAAAGATGGTGAAACAGTTGACGGTACAAATGCAAACACAGAAGCAGGCGTTCAAGCAATGACATGGTTTGCTCAACAAAAATCCAACCCAGGCGTAAAACAATCGGGTACAGCACTTCTTTCTGACCTCAAATCTGGTAAAACAGCCGCTGTTCTTGATGGACCATGGGATGGCGCTACAATCAAGGAAATCCTCGGTGATAACTTTGGTGCCACAGCCTTACCAACAGCAGACTTCGGCTCTGGTTCTAAACAAATGCAAGCTTTCTCTGGTGTAGGTACATTGGCTGTAAACTCACAATCTAAAGACCCTGTTGCTGCTTCTGCTTTGGCACAATACTTGTCAAACACAGAATCACAATTAGCTTTGTACAAAGCCAATAATGCAATTCCAGTATCAAAAGAAGCCCAAAAAGATTCTGAGGTTGCTAAAGATCCTGTTGCACTTGCAGTAATCAAGCAGGTAGAAAATGATACCTTGATGCCTAAGATGCCACAAATGGCAACATTCTGGAACTTAGCAGCTCCATTGATTGAAAATGCCTATAAAGGCAAAACTCCAGCTGCACAATACCAAGCACAACTTGATAACTTCGTGAAATCAATCTCATCAGCTACTGAATAATTTAATTAACTCTAAGGGGATTGGGCTCATCCTAATCCTCTTATTTTTTATATAAAAAAGGGTAAAATTTATGTTTAAAAAGAAAATTAAACCATCTCCTGAGGCAACATATAAAGAAGTATGGCGTGAAGGTGATATTTTCACCAAGCTTAGTTTCTTCATTATGGGTTTGGCTCAACTGAAAAATAAGCAATGGCTTAAAGGCCTTATCTTTCTTATTATTGAATTTGTCTTTCTCTTCTGGCTTATTTTCAATGGTATAAGCGCAATTAGTCTTTTGAGTAGTCTAGGACACGTTAAGACAAAACAAGTCGTTTTTGATGAAGCACGCCAGATTTATGTTACACAGCAACCTGATAACTCGATGCTCATTCTCCTTTTCGGCGTAATGGCACTGGTTTTCATCGCGATGTTCGCTGCCATCTACGTCACAAGCCTACGTTCAACACGTCATCTTTATGCCTTAAACCGTGACGGAGAGCATATCCCAACGACTCGTGAAGACCTGGCAACACTTTTGGATAGCCGTCTCCAGTATACGTTGATGGCTATACCTGTACTTGGTATCTTAGTCTTCACGATTGCACCTCTGCTCTTCATGATCACCATCGCCTTTACTAACTTCAACCAAGAGCATCCTATTGGCTTTTCTTGGACTGGTTTTGCTTCCTTTGGTCAAATCATTACCGGTAATATCGCTGGAACTTTCTTCCCTGTTTTAGGCTGGACACTCTTCTGGGCAGTTGCAGCTACAGCTACAACTTTCTTCTTCGGTGTTTTACTTGCCTTGCTCATTGAGTCCTCAGGTATTAAATTCAAAGCTTTCTGGCGCACGATTTTTGTGATTGTCATGGCCGTTCCTTCTTTCGTCTCTCTCTTGATGATGAATATGTTCTTGGACAATAACGGACCATTGAACAGCTGGCTCCAAAGTATCGGGCTCATCGATCATCCTATTCCATTTTTGATGGACTCTTTGCTGGCTAAGATTTCCGTTATCGGCGTCAACATGTGGGTCGGTATCCCTGTATCCATGTTAATTTCAACAGCGATTATTCAAAATTTACCGCAGGATCAGATTGAAGCAGCCAAGATTGATGGGGCTAACAGCTTCCATATCTTCCGTTCGATTACATTCCCACAAATTTTATTTGTTATGACACCCGCTTTGATTCAACAGTTTATCGGGAACATTAACAATTTCAACGTCATTTTCCTCCTAACGGGGGGGGGGCCACTGAATGCGGAATACTTCCAAGCAGGGTCAACAGACTTGTTGATTACTTGGCTTTATAACTTAACCATGAAGTCTATCCCAAGTTACAACATCGCCTCTGCTATCGGTATCATCATCTTTATCATCTCCGCTACAGTTTCTCTGATCGCTTACCGTCGTACAAATGCTTTTAAGGAGGGCTAAAATGAAATCATATAAACGTCAACGTCAGGCTTCTTTGGCCTTAAGATATGTTATCCTAACCTTGCTGGCAATTATCTGGATTTTCCCGATTATTTGGATTATCTTAACCAGCTTCTCAAAAAATAACACAGGATTTGTTTCAACCTTCATCCCACAACAATGGACACTCGATAACTTTATAGGTATCTTTAACAACCCTGTTTATCCTTACGGCAACTGGCTTATCAACACCTTTGTCATCGCTGTTATCTGTGCAGTGGTAAATACATTAATCACCACTGCCATGTCCTACGCACTCTCTCGCTTACGCTTCAAGCTACGTAAGCCCTTCCTCCAGCTGGCTCTCATCCTTGGGATGTTCCCAGGTATCATGGCCATGATTGCCCTCTATTACATCCTCAAGTCTTTCGACATGACCAACTTGGCAGGATTAACCTTAGTTTATATCGGCGGTTCTGGTCTAGGCTTTTACATTTTCAAAGGCTTCCTTGACACAATTCCGGCATCTATTGATGAGGCCGCTGTTATTGATGGTGCAACAAAGTGGCAAATTTTCACTAAGATTACCTTGCCACTCTCAAAACCTATGATTGTTTACACCTCTCTTACCGCCTTCATCGCACCTTGGCTAGACTTCCTCTTTGCCAGTGTTATCTTAGGTGGAGGAGATCCTAAGTCACGGACTATTGCTTATGGTCTGCAAAACATGATGACCAACTCCAGAGGCTCCTCAGCAACAAACTTTACCCAGTTTGTTGCAGGATGTGTCATCATTGCTATCCCTATCACCATCCTCTTTATCGCTATGCAGAAATTCTATGTGAACGGCATTACTGCTGGGGCAGATAAAGGCTAAAGATTGCAGAATAAAAAACGTCAATTGACGTTTTTTTAGTTGGAGGGGTTGACGATAAGGGCCGGACGGAGTCCACCAGCGTTTTCAGAGCTGTTCAATTCACCTCCTATAAATCTACCAAATAAAAGCGGGTTTCTATATACCCTCCAAACGTGATTTGCACCACTTCCACGGGTACGAATTAGCCACCAAGTATCGTCAGGCCCCACACGACCAGCTGGATTAGAAAAACCACGACCAGGTCCCGATAAACGCGCCACATCTGCTAAGGAAAGTGTAAATGCTCGAGGAGTTCCTGAGGTATCCACTTGAGTTACATCAGCTTCAACTTCAGGATAGTCTACTAGATTAGTAGGTACCCACCTGTCAAGATCTCCCCAGTCAAGCGAATTCGGGGAAACAGCTCCCGTAGTAAAGGTATTCGGCACAGGTTGGACCATAGCCTGCACCGCTGGGTCTAAACCGTCAAACCATGAACTAAAGACAACATCTTCTTGAGTAAGGAGTGTATTACGAAACACTTGATTTCGGATAATCATGTGATTTCCTGACCCCATGTTCTCCAAATAACGGTATTGTTCGCCTTCCATGGTAAAGATCTGACCCGGACGCATCGTCGTAAAGTCAACTTCGTGAGCAGGCAAGTCTTCAATGGAACCTAGATCAACGCCATTGGCAACCGATTCCAGAAAGTCAAGCAAGTGGGGACTATGCCAAAGCGGTTCATCATCCATGCTCATAAACTCACTTCTGTGATCCGGACTCACCAGCTGACTGTCTACGTGAATCCCATAGTAATATTGCCCAGAGATATCCTTTGCTGCTGGCGTCATCTCAGCCGCATCTAACAAGTAAGATGTTGCTTCTCCTGACTGCAAGACATTGGCCCAATAAGCCCAGCCTGTCTGATGGTCAATAACCCAAAAGTTTCCTACCCTGTCTTCAAGCGGCAGAGTAGCCCATTGGATCATGGTTATAGGGGCACGGTCTTGTTGCAGATTTTGAGCTGCATCATGTGTGGCTTCTTCTCCCGGCCAGATTGGACCACTGTTGTTAAAGCTGTCGCCAGAGGACCAGTAAGCGTCCGTACCGTCGCCAGGATGTGTCGCGCCATCGGTAACACCATCGGTCGCTCCAGCTCCCGCAATCCAGTCACGCGCATGACCAGCGGCCGCTGTCCTCAAATCTGTATTGTCTCGATTAAAGGTCGGCATGTACCAAGGCGCAGTTTCCCCTTGACGTGTCCAGCCAAATGTCAACGTAGAGTACTGGTTAAAAGCAGCTGAGTCTCCGACACGCTCAGCTATATTGTTAGCATTGAGTCGTAAGTTGGTCCAACTTTCTACATTGTCCCGTGTGCTACCAGCGACTACAGGAGTGGCACTCGCTTCTCCGGCCCTTTGGATATCCATAAACTCCGAGAGACGCACACGAGCCATGATTCCACCCTCACCAAAGTTTTCAACGAAAACATCCTTGTTTTCAGTGTCCCGATCAAAATAATCGTGAACTCGTCCTCCAAAGAAATTCTCATTTATCCGGTCATTGATGGCCCGCTGATTAAAAGCTTGGAAGGCGAAGGTCCCGCCTACCAAGAGCAATAAGAGTGACAGAAGCACAAAATTGCGCAGTTGCCGCCGTTTTTT
>NZ_DKXK01000067.1:0-16427 GCF_002492185.1 Lactococcus sp. UBA7128 | reverse complement strand
TCACGTTTGTACGCTACTAAAAAATCAAACACGGCTGTGTCTGATTTACTGTTTTTTATCTTTTACCTTCAAGATAAACCATCAAAATGGAAATATCAGCCGGATTTACTCCTGAAATACGACTCGCTTGTCCTAAGGTTTCAGGATTTATTTTCTTGAATTTTTGTCGCGCTTCTGTCGCAATACTGTCCAAGGCATCCCAATTCATATTTTTAGGAATGCGTTTAGCTTCTAAACGGTGCATCTTTTCAACTTGTTCTTTTGCTTTTTTGATGTACCCCTCATAAGTAACTTCTGTTTCAATAAGTTCGATGACAGTTCGGTCAAGCTTTTCAGAAGATTCGCCGACAAACCTGACTACATCCGAATACTTTACTTCTGGACGTTTTAAAAATTCAAGCCCTGTCAAAGCATCTTTGATAGGCCCAAATCCCATCATGCCTAATTTTTCTTGTGTATCTGGGAGTGGCTTAAGTTTCTCTTTATTGAGACGAGTAATTTCTGTTTGATAAGAGTTTAGTTTTTCTTGGAAGGCTTCCCAACGTTCATCACTAACCAAGCCTATTTCACGACCAATGTGGGTTAAACGCATATCTGCATTATCATGACGTAAAATCAAACGGTATTCTGCGCGAGAAGTCAACAAACGATAGGGTTCTAGTGTTCCTTTGGTCACCAAATCATCAATCATAACTCCAATATAAGCATCGCTACGTTTGAGAATCAATTCTTCCTTGCCTTGAACTTTAAGGCTGGCATTAATTCCAGCAACTAATCCTTGCCCTGCTGCTTCTTCATAACCAGACGTACCGTTTGTTTGTCCTGCCGTAAAAAGGCCAGAAACAAGTTTTGTTTCCAATGTTGGACGGAGCTGGTGAGGTAAAACCACATCGTATTCAATGGCATAACCCGTACGCATCATTTTTGCATCTTCTAAACCAGGAATAGAACGTACCAAATCAAACTGAACATCTTCCGGTAAACTAGTAGATAAACCTTGGATATATACTTCTTCCGTATTCCGTCCTTCCGGTTCCAAGAAAAGTTGGTGGCGCGGTTTATCTGCAAAGCGTACAACTTTATCTTCTATTGAAGGACAATAACGTGGGCCGACACCTTTCACGATTCCAGAAAACATCGGCGCACGGTGTAAGTTTTCTTGGATAATCTCATGTGTCGTTTTACTCGTATACGTGAGCCAACAAGGGATTTGCTCTTGGAGGTAATCTTCATCTTTTGACAAAAAGCTAAAGTGATTAGGCTTTTCATCCCCTGGTTGAATTTCTGTTGCTTCGTAGTTAATGCTTGATGAAAGTACACGCGGTGGTGTCCCTGTTTTGAAACGTCCAATTTCAAATCCCAGATTGCGTAAATTATCAGCCAAGCTGACAGAAGCTAGAGAATTGTTCGGTCCTGAAGAATATTTAAGTTCTCCAATAATAATCTCGCCACGTAAGGCCGTTCCTGTAGTAACAATAACGGCTTGGGCAGAATATTTCGCTCCAGTTGTAACTTTTACTCCTGTTACTTTTTCATCTTCCACCAGAATTTCTTCTACCATGGCTTGACGTAGAGTCAGATTCTCTTGGTTTTCTACCGTATGTTTCATTTCCTGGGAGTAGAGTGCCTTGTCTGCTTGGGCACGTAAGGCACGAACTGCTGGACCTTTACCAGTATTCAACATCTTCATTTGAATATAGGTTTTATCAATGTTTCTCCCCATTTCTCCACCTAAGGCATCGATTTCACGGACGACTATTCCCTTAGCTGAGCCACCAATTGATGGATTACAAGGCATAAAAGCAACCATATCTAGATTAATAGTTAGTAAAAGTGTCTTTGTTCCCATACGGGCTGAGGCGAGTGCTGCTTCTACTCCAGCATGTCCAGCACCAATTACTATAACATCATATTTTTCTTGAAATTCCATAATTTCTCCATTTTTTCAAAATAAAAAGTCAAAGCCAGTGAAAAATACATGCAAAAAAAGCACATATCTTCCCGAGCCTTGACCATCGAGTTTTTATGTCAGAATTATTTTAACTCTTTTCAATATTTTTTTCAAGAGTATTTGACTAAGAGCTTTGATACTTTTCTTCTGTGTCACGATACAAAACCAAGGATTTAAGCTCTTCTACCGTACGTGCTGACCCCTCCATCACTATCCGATCTTTTTCTTTGAAGGTCGGATCATGTTTACCAGTATAGTCAATGCTCCCATCAGCCAACTTAACTGGAATAGCTGTTCCTTTTGGATATATTTCAAATCTTGAGCCATTTTCTGGAGCAATCCCTTTGAGGTACATCCACAAATAAACTTGTCCTGTTTGTCCATTTATTCCCCCGTAACGGAGATTAAAATTACGTCCATTCTTCGCCACGGTATTTTCTAAAACATAGACCTTTCGGTCAGCAATATCGCTTTCTGGATTCATCCAATATCCATAGATAGATTCAAAATTTCCTACTTGTATCTGTTCAACATCTATTGGAGCAATGTGTTCTTCTTCTGGGGTCATCTCTTCTGCCAAAACTGTTGGAGCTATGGCTGGACGTATATCGTGGCGAACTGCAAAAATCAAAATGACCGCAGTAAGAACAAGAATAACATCGGTAATAACGAGAAGTTTTTTCATAAAGAACTCCCTTCTTTCCGGATTAAAAAATCATTATAAAATGATTATAGCAAAACAAGTTCTAAATCAATAATATTTTACTAATTCTCGCATTTTCAACAAACAAAAGAACCCTGAGGCCTACCCAGGATTCTTCTCATTTCAGTTCTTACTCATACCAAAGCTTCTTACAAAATTTAGAAGGCAATTCGCCTGATGATCTACGATAAGCCCAGCGTTTCTTATCTGCTGGAAGCACATGCCAATCCTCCAGAAGCATCAAACTTTGATAGCGTTGGAGATATCCCGCGCATTCTTCACACCAGATTTCATCTCCTTTTTTCCAAAATGCTGTCAATAAGTCATCTTGGCTTTTGAATTCTTTGTAGTTTCTTGCCATTTTCAGCCATTCGCTCTTGTATTTTTTCAAAGCCTGATAGAAGTTTTCATATTCCTCTACTGATTGAATATCTTTCTGCCAGTCTTCAAAAAACCACCAAGGTTCATCATATCCTGACATTGTAATTACTCTATACATATTTCCTGCCCAGCTTCTTTTCTCTAGTATACATCTCTTGTTATGTATTGTAGCGAAAAAATATACTTTTGAGAAATATTTTAAACTATTTTATGGACGAATTGATATTTTCAATACAAAATTGAGCAAACTCTTCCAAGCGCTCGACTTTTTTTGTTAAATGCAGGAAACCTACAACTGCTTCGAATCCCGTAGATATGCGATAAGTGACAACATCTGTGTTCTTAGCTGTGGTCTTAGAATGTGAATTACGTCCTCTCTTGAAATAAAGAAGTTCTTCTTCTGTAAGAAAGTCGGTTTCTTGCATCTTACGTATAAGCGCTGCCTGTGCCTTAGCGGACACATATTGTACAGCTTGGCGTTGAAGTTCTCTGGGTTTTGTCAAGCCCTTATTCAACAAATAATCCCTAATAAAAACCTCATAAACGGCATCTCCAATGTAAGCCAACGCAATTCCATTAAGTAGTTCGGCATCTTTTTTATTCACGATGCCACCTCACACCTTGAGCAGTATCTTCAAGAATGATACCTTGTGCTTTCAGATTGTCGCGAATCTTGTCTGCTTGAGCAAAATCACGAGCTGCTCTTGCCACCTGTCTTGCTTCAATCATTGCTTCAATTTCTTTATCTAATTTTGTCTCCTCATCTTCAAATTTCAAACCAAAAATCAAAAGTACATCATCGAAAAAGGATTTGACTTCTGGACCACCATTTCCCTTATTTACCCATGTGATGAAATCATAAAAGACTGTCAAACCGTTAGCAATATTAAAGTCTTCATCCATAGCTTCTTCAAAATCTGTTTTGAATTGTTCAAGCACGGCCAGATCAGCCACTCCTGTTTCTTCAAGATTGCGGTAGGCATTTTCCAGCTTCTTTACATTGTTCTCCGCATCTTGCAAAGCGCTGTCTGTAAAATTAACTGGACGGCGATAATGTGTTGTTGCTAAGAAAAAGCGGAGTACTGTTGGATCTACAACTTCAAGCATTTCATGAACCGTTTTAAAGTTGCCCAATGACTTGGACATTTTTTCACCACTAACATTGACAAAGCCATTGTGCATCCAGTAGTTGACAAATTTCTTCCCTGTTTTTGCTTCTGATTGTGCGATTTCATTTGTATGATGAGGAAATTCTAAGTCTGCTCCTCCCGCATGGATATCCAAAGTGTCGCCTAAAATATCACTGCTCATAACAGAACATTCGATATGCCATCCTGGGCGTCCTTGACCCCAAGGGCTTTCCCAAGAGATTTCTCCTTTTTTCGCAGTCTTCCACAAAGCAAAATCAGCAGGACTTTCTTTACGCATCATTTCCTCGTCAATACGACCTGAGGCGCCTTGCAACAACTCTTCTAAGTTTTTATTGGCTAGTTTTGCGTAACCTTTTGACTTTGCTACACGGAAGTAAACATCACCTGCTGCTTCATAGGCAAAGCCTTTATCCATCAAATCTTGGATAAACACAATCATTTTATCAATATAGTCTGTAGCACGTGGGTTAGCACTGGCACGCTTTACATTGAGCGCATCAATATCCTGATAAAAGGCTGATATATATTTGTCAGATAACTCCAAGGGTGTTAATTGTTCTTCCGCCGCTCCTTTGATAATCTTATCGTCAACATCCGTAAAGTTAGAAACATAAGTCACTTCAAAACCACGGTATTCCATATATTTGCGAATAAGATCAAAAGCAACAACCGAGCGCGCATTTCCAATATGGATATAGTTATAAACGGTCGGTCCACAGACATACATCTTGACTTTATTTGGCTCAATCGGATGAAAGTCCTCGACTTGTCTTGTCAACGTGTTATAAATGCGAAGCATGATAGCTGGCCTCCCTTTTTTCTTCTATCGTTGAAATTTTCTCTGAGTCTTTTTTCCCTTTAACTCGGACAACCTTGGCTGGAATCCCCACAACTGTAACGTCAGCTGGAACATCACTGACCACAACGGCACCTGCACCAACCTTGGCATTTTCTCCGACTTCTATCGGTCCAAGCAACTGTGAATGAGCTGAAATTAGAGCACCTTTGCGTACTGTAGGGTGACGTTTGCCTTTTTCTTTTCCAGTCCCTCCCAAAGTAACACCATGATAAAGTTTCACATCTGTTTCAACTATAGCTGTTTCTCCAATAACTAGACCAGATCCATGATCGATAAAAACACCGTGTGCAATGGTTGCTCCAGGATGAATTTCTATCTGAGTCCAAAAGCGCCAAAACTGTGAGTGCATTCTGGCTAAAAGTTTTAAGTTATGCCGCCAAAGCCAATGACTGAAACGGTGAGCTGCTAAAGCCTTGATTCCGGGATAAGTCAAGAGAACTTCTAGCCCAGTTCGTGCAGCAGGATCGTTTTCCTTTGTAACACGGATGGCTTCCTGCCAGAAGCCCCTCTTTTTGTTTTTCATATTTATTCATTATACCAAAAAAGCAGCAAAACTGCTTTTTCCTCAACATCAGGGTGTATCAAAATTCAAGGCATTGGGATTAGTTTACCTGTCGCGTAATACGGCCGAGAGAAACTTTTTCTACCCTTTGCTAAGTCTGGATTTTTGTTCCAATTTTCCCCTCTATTACTCCGGCTTCGTTGTCGATAACTCTGGAAATTCTTCATCGACAACTGTTGTTTTACGTTCAGAACGTTCAAACTTGTGTTGAGTCGACTTTGCTTCTTTATCCTTAGAATGTCCGCGACGACCATGGCCGTTATTTCCCTTCCGGTGCTCACGTGACTTATGTTCCGGTGTGTTATAGTCCTTAGGTTTTTCTGTCAAAATGCGCATAGAAGCATCTACACGACCTTTATCATCAATTTTAGTAACCTTGACTTTAACTGTATCACCAATTTTGACGATGTCTTCCACCTTACTTGTCCGCTCCCATGCCAGTTCTGAAATATGAACCATGGCATCTGTGGTACCAAAGAGATGTACAAATGCACCAAATTTTTCAATTCGAACCACCTGTGCTTCATAGATGTCTCCCACCTTGGCTTCGCGTACCAGCTCTGTAATGATTGCCTTAGCACGATCAATAGCTTCCTGATCAGGCGAGAAGATAGAACAAAGTCCCTCTTCATCAATATCAATTTTTACGCCAGTTTCTTCAATTATTTTATCAATGGTTTCTCCACCTTTACCGATAACAATCTTAATCTTATCAATATCAATCTTAATGCTATCGATTTTAGGGGCTGATGGTGCAAGATCTGGACGAGGCTCGGATATAGTCGCTTCAATCACATCTAAAATTTCAAACCGTGCACGCTTGGCTTGTGCCAAAGCCTCGGCTAAAATCTCGGCTGTAATCCCTGCAATTTTGATATCCATTTGGAGAGCGGTAATCCCCTCTCGTGTTCCTGCTACCTTAAAGTCCATATCACCAAAATGGTCTTCCAAACCTTGGATATCTGTTAAGATGGTATAGTTAGCTCCATCAGAAATCAAGCCCATGGCAATCCCAGCCACAGGAGCCTTGATAGGCACACCACCGGCCATTAAAGCTAATGTTCCTGCACAGATTGAAGCTTGCGACGAAGAACCATTAGACTCTAGAACTTCAGCGACCAAGCGCACAGCATAAGGAAATTCTTCCAGGGAAGGCATAACTTGCTCAAGTGCGCGTTCGCCAAGTGCTCCGTGTCCAATTTCACGGCGCCCTGGAGCCCCGTAACGTCCCGTTTCACCTACAGAATACTGGGGGAAATTATAGTGATGAACAAAACGTTTTTTATACTCTGCATCTAGGCCATCAATAACTTGAGCTTCGCCCATTGGTGCCAATGTCAACGTGGATAACGCTTGTGTTTGCCCACGAGTAAAAAGAGCAGAGCCATGCGTAATTGTATTAGGAGTAAAGTCAATCTCAGCTTCTAAAGGACGAATCTCATCAACTTTACGTCCATCAGGCCGAACTTTGTCTTCTGTGATAAGACGGCGGACTTCTGTATGCTCCATCCCTTCCAGAATTTCAGAGACATCACGCATAATCCGTTCAAAGTCTTCATGATGGGCATATTTTTCTTCGTATTCTGCTCTTACCCGCTCTTTGACTGCTGAAGTTGCTGCCTCACGCGCAAGCTTTTCCTCTACTTGAACTGCCGCTTGCAAAGCTCCATTGTGCTCAGCAATGATGGCCGCCTTGAGCTTTTCATCTACTTGCAGAAGTTCAACCTCTGCTTTCTCTTTACCCACTTTGGCCACGATTTCATTTTGAAAATCAATCAGCTCCTTGATTGCTTCGTGTCCTGCAAGCAAGGCTTCTAACATGACCTCCTCTGAAAGTTCTTTAGCTCCAGACTCGACCATATTGATAGCAGCACTATTCCCTGCCACAGCCAAATCCAGAGCTGAAGCTTGTGCTTGAGCCACATCTGGATTGATTACAACTTGACCGTTTATGTAGCCTACTTCGACACCCGCAATAGGGCCATCAAATGGAATATCGGAAATGGCAAGCGCAAGTGAGCTCCCAAACATAGCAGCCATGCGTGCACTCGCATTTTCATCATAGGAAAGCACCGTGTTTATAACTTGAACCTCATTGCGAAAACCTTCTGCAAACATTGGACGGATTGGGCGATCGATTAAGCGAGCGGTCAGGGTAGCATAAGTTGACGGACGTGCTTCACGTTTATTGAAACCTCCTGGAAACTTCCCAGCTGCATACATTTTTTCTTCATAGTTGACTTGCAAGGGGAAAAAATCTCCCGTTGCCATTTTTTTTGACATTGTTGCCGCGGTAAGAACAGTAGTATCTCCATAACGGACAACCACAGAACCATTAGCCTGTTTCGCGACTTGTCCTGTTTCAACAACAAGCTCACGGCCTGCAAAATTCATTTTAAAAGTTTCTTTTGTCATTTTTTCTCCCACTTTTCGAGACTTTTAGTGCCTGTCTTTTCTATCCAAAAATCAATTTTCTTTTGATAAGGAAACTCATTTTTGTATAGAACAGCACTGTGCTCATTATACTATATTTTTCATGATAAAAAAAGCTTAGAGAGACTAATACTGACACCTTTCACACGGTAACATCTCTGAAAAGAAGCGCTTCTTTTGATTTAGCGATTGAACAAAATTTGGCACACTTTTCTGACCAGAAATATCCGTTTTTGATTTTGCAGGATTACAATTGATGTTTCCTATTCAATAGGGTATGTTATAATGAAAATAATTTTTAAATTTTATCTGAAAAGGAAAATGTGATGCGTGTCGTCAACTCATTACGAAATTCATCTTTTACCGTTATCCAAAAGATAATTGGCTTAATTTTGGGTTTTGTCACTCGAACAGTTTTTATTCATACACTAGGCATTAGTTACCAAGGTCTTAATGGTCTTTTCACCAGCATTCTTTCGATGCTCTCCATCGCCGAATTGGGCATCGGTAGTGCCATTGTTTTCAACATGTATCGCTATATTGCAGAAAATGATACTGAAACGATGAAATCCCTTATGCGCTTTTATCGTACCGCCTATCAGATAGTTGCTTCTGTCGTCATGACTCTTGGCCTTCTATTAATGCCTTTTTTGAACTTTTTCAGTTCTTATCAAGGAATCCATGACAATATTTTTATTATATATCTTCTCTTTTTGACAAACAGTGTGGCAGGCTATCTTTTTAGTTATAAACGCAGCATTTTGTATGCCGATCAAAAAAATTATATCGTTAACATCTTCGATACACTCTACACCTTACTTGTTAATATTGCCTACATCTTTGTCCTCTATGTCTTCCAGAGTTTCACACTTTACCTTATCGCAGCTCTAGTTCTTTCAATTATTGAAAATATCTTTATTCAAATTTATGCGGATAAGCGATACCCTTGGCTTAAAGAAAAAAACATTCGAAAATTAGAACCTGAAATTCTACAGCGCTTCAAAAAACAAATCTATGGTATGTTTTATCATAATATCGGAACCTTTATAGTGATGGGTTCTGACAGTTTGATCATCACAAAGTTTCTGGGATTAACAACAATGGGTTTATATTCTAACTATAGTTTAATCACGGGCAATCTATCTGGACTGTTAATGGCTGCTCTTGGTGGTTTGACTGCAAGCATTGGAAATCTTTTGACTGAGAAAAATGTGAATAAGTCCTTTGATGTCTATAAAAATATTAGCTTTGCTACCTTCTGGATTTTTTCAACTTTTTCTGCAGCTATACTTCTTACTATGCAGCCTTTTGTTCTTGTTTGGCTAGGGGATAAATTTACATTGAGCTTCCCTGTTCTTATCATGATTGTACTGAACTTCTATATCTTGGGGATGCGCAAACCCATTCGACTCTTTCAAGACGCAGCAGGGATTTTTTATGAAAACCGCCATATCCCTGTGATTGGAGCTGCATTGAATCTAGGACTTTCACTCCTCTTTATCAATTTTATGGGACTAGCCGGTGTACTTCTAGGTACTTTTTTGAGTACGCTTATCCTCTACGGCTATAGTTTTCCTAAATATATTTATTCTCCACTTTTTGGTCGCCCTATTTCTGATTATGTTGTTGAACAGGTAAAATACCTCAGTGTCTTTGTACTCCTTTTACTTTTGAGTAGTCTTTCTACTTTGTTGTTAAATCAGCTGAGCAACAGTTGGTTAAATCTGGCTCTTAGTTTAATTTTGGCTCTAATCCTCCCCAACGGACTCCTTTTACTCCTTTACCACCGTAAGCCTGAGTTCCGCTATTTCAAACATCTCCTCTATGGTCTAATAAAACGGGCTTGACTTATGTACACTCCTTACTCCAAAAAGTGCCTATCAGTGATTGATAAGCATTTTTATTTAAGTTATTCCTTCAAATTTTCAATTTATAATACCATTTCAAAAACTGGTAGTAAGGTAACGGTAGTTTTAAAAGACGTTTCAGAAAAGCCCCTTTCCAACTTTTTTGAAAATCTCTAAAAAACTCGCGCGGTTTGAAGAGATAAGTAAACAATCCTTTTGGTGCAGCCAAAGAGTAAATTTCTCCCTCGTTTTCTAAAGTCAGCTCTCCCAAAGCTTTAACTTCCGAAGCACGAGGAAACTTAATCACTTGCTGAAAACCACTGAACCAAAACTTCGCATCCTCCTTATGCCAGTAAGGACTATTTGCTGGTATTTCTTTTGCAAAATTCTCTACAAATGCTAAAGCTCCTGCTTGAATCGCCAAAAGATTAATCTGGTCTTGACTTCCTTCCTCGTGAAGAAATTCTTCTAATTTGGGCACGATACGGTTTTTTTCTTTTTCGAAACCAATGCAGGAACCTTCTTGAGGCTGAAAAAGACGTTCAAAAATGGGAAAATTCACTCCCATAAATTTATAGTAAGCTATGTCGTGTTGTCTATCAAAAAGGTAGCCTTTACTATGCTCTAACACCGGTTCAGCTCTTCTGGGTAAAATTCCTGCGTAATAGCCTCTAATACTGTTTATATTCAGTTGATCCTTTAATGAATAAAGCGCCGTTTCTAAGGTTCCATGCCAGCCTATATCAAAAATAGCAATATCTCCTTGGATATCTTCCTGCTCAAAATAAGCTTGTAAAAGCTCTGCTTCCTGTTGACTGTTTTGAATAATCTGTGGAAAAAACTGCCTTAGAGCTTTATAAGCTTCTTGGTGCGCTAGGAGTTCTTTTGTGTCTTTAAATACCATATCGCGCAATGACGGAGGCAAGGTTGCCACATCTTTCTTCGCCACCCCCAACTTCATCAAGGCTTTGCCAAAGTGAGTTTTAAGATAAGGATATTTGATAAAAAGTTCTTCAAGGTTTCGACTGTCTTTCAAAGTGGGTACAGCAAAACTGCGCCGCGAAGCATAGATATAACTGCTCTCCAGTTTTTTGTCTTGCCCCTCCTCAGCTAAAAAAAGTAAATCAAATGCTCGTTTGACCATGTAGCCATCCCGCGCTAAAAATAGAATTCTCTTTAAACCATTTTTTCTTACTTCTTGATGAAGCCATATGCTCATTCCAAAAAGATAAGGACCAAAAGAGCGGTACCCAAACTTGTAATACTCATCATCTTGATTCTTCAAATGAAGCGAAATATGTTGTTCCAAGTACTCGTCGTACAATGTAGCCCCTCCCTACTTTTTGAAAGCAAATAAAACATCGCGCAAGCGCCCGCTCATGCTATCATAGTATTTCCAGTCTTTCACTATTTGTCCAAACACTCCGAAGAATTTGTTATCACGTGCCAGAGCATGACGTTTTACATAAAAGTTATGATAAGCTTTTGCTTTTGGGGCATATTGCGAGCCTCGTGCACGCAATACTTGATACAGAACATCATAAAAGCCAACAAACTTATACAGTTCAGCGACATGAACATGTTTTGACGATTTTATAGTCAAAAGACGCTCTCCTGTAGCATTTCGGTCATGCAGTAAATGTGTGCCTACAACACGATTCAGATTATAGCCTGTCCCTGTCAAACTCGAGAGTGCAGCAACAAGCACATCATGTGTGATGTTGTATTCTGGTTTCCAATACTTAACGACATCTGCAATAAACCGGCGGCGCATACCGACAACCCAACCTACACGATAAGAAGAATAAGCAAAACGCGGCGGATATTTTGAAAACTCTTGATGCTTATCAAACTCAAAATACTTGAACCAAGTCGGCAGGTCGGCGACATCTTCCGAAACTTTTTTAACCTCGATATCTGCTGACAATACTTCTATTTCTGGATGTCTCTCCATAAGCCGAACTTGTCGGAGATTCTTGTCTGAATACCAAATGTTGTCTTGGTCCGAGAAAAAAGCTATTTCAATATCATGTTCCAAACTATCCACTAAGAGCTGACGAAAATTCAAGCGCCAGCCCATATTTTTTTCATTAACTTTGACAATCCAGTTTGTTAGCTTGTATTTCTCAATATAAGTTTTTAAAAACTCTACAGTATTGTCTGTGGAACAGTCGTCTCGAAACAGAACAAAATCAGGCGCTAAGTCCTGTTTCCGAATCGTATCCAATTGTCTTTTCAGTAGTCTTTCGCCATTATAAGTAGCAACAAGTACAGCAGTTGTCGTCATTTTTTATCTTTCCAATACCAGCGGTAATAATTGTGATTGCGAACAGCTTTTTTCTTGGGTGGATTACGCCAATCTCCGTAAAGTTCGCTCAGGTAGACATCATGATTTTTAATTTTTTTTAGCTTTAAGTTTTCAAAATCAGTGTCTTCATACTCTGTGAAGATAGCCTTATCAAAATAGCCTGTTTTCTTTGGCGGCGACCACACAAAGTTACAAAACTTCTGATTTTGATTGTTATATTTTTGCATGAGCAAGTCTACTTTCTCAGCTAAAATTTTACTGTGTCCCTTATAGTGCAAATGATAGGGCAGCCACAAAAGGGTTTTTGCTATAAAATACAAACGTTTCTCAGAACTGGCATAGGAAAGCCCCTTCGGAGCAGACGAAACCAAGTGTGTAACTGCGGTACGGACTTTTTTCTTAAAACGCTCTCCCTCAATTTTATCTGCAGGCAAGCTATCTAAAGGAAAAATATCAATAAAAATCCCCGTTCCCCTATTCAAAGTATCTAAGTCACTCACAAAATAAGTTCGATTATCATATAATTTTGCAAAAGGAAGATAAGCAACATGGCTCTTATAATATAAAAGGGTAAAATGTTCTGGCAAGTGCTCCATGAGAGTCGCCATTAAACGCTCATAGTTGGGACGTGTAAGCATCATATCGATATCATCATCCCACGGGATATAGCCTTTATATTTTACTGATCCAAGTAATGTTCCAGCGCTAATAGAGTAGTCTATTCCCTGCTCACGACAAACTTTATCAATATAAGCCATGAGTTCTAATTGAAGAGCACGTTGCTCCTCTTTTGTTATTTCTTTCATTCTTCCCTATCCTTAGTAGCATTTATCAGCCATTTGACACCTAAGTATAACAAATTTATGATTCTTCCTCAACATTTGTCATGTTGGTGCACATAGCTCATTAAAGTCAAAAGCCTCAGTCAAATTGCTCCCCAACATATGTGTTATCTTCCATACTCAGGCAATTAAAACAAATTATTAAGTACTCAAAACTGTTGCTAGGGGGTGCTGATATCGCTTGCTTCTCTCCTCTTAAATTTTTGTTATTGTCCATTTGGCTGATGAAAAGGACGAATTTTGGGAGAACATTTACTAAAACAAGAGTAAGCAAGGAAAGGGAGGATGTGTCTAATCTCCAAAGCCTCACCTTTCTCCTTCCTCAAGTCCTTTCCAAAATTTATGTTTTTGAAGCATGTAGTCTAGCACATCTGTCTGATATACTTGCTTCAAAAACTCTCTGGAGAGTATCTCTTTCGCTTTCCCTTGAGATAAGATTTTTCCCTCCTTTAAAATTAAAATGTTTTCAGAGAAAGAGAGGGCTAAATCAATATCATGAAAAACAGCAATCACTGTTTTTCCTTGATCAAAGTATTCCTCTATATACCGCAACATTTCGAGCTGATAATGGATATCCAAATGATTGTTTGGCTCATCCAGTAAAATAATTTTAGGATTTT
Organism: Lactococcus sp. UBA7128; assembly: GCF_002492185.1. Lineage (NCBI taxonomy): Bacteria > Bacillati > Bacillota > Bacilli > Lactobacillales > Streptococcaceae > Lactococcus > Lactococcus sp. UBA7128. The sequence goes on along the minus strand of NZ_DKXK01000067.1, from coordinate 2,770 downwards.
GCAAAAGTGTACGAGCGAAAAAGACACGTTGTAGCTGTCCGCCGGAGAGTTTAGAAAGCTCTTGATCTCTTATATTCTCCAAATCAAGAGCCTCCATTACCTGCAAAACACGGGCCTTATCTTTTGCTCGCGCAACTGCCATAAAGCTTTTTCTCAGTTGTGTATATAAACCCATCATCAGGGTTTCATATACAGAGTAGGAAAAATACATTGACGTATTTTGCGATAAAAGTGCAACCTTTTCAGCTAGTTCAATTCTTTTGAAATCTCTTAGTGAGCGATTGCTAAGTTTGATTTCTCCCCTATATTCTACTAAGCCAGATAAACTCTTTAAAAGCGTGGACTTCCCGCTGCCGTTAGGTCCTAGTATAGCCAGTCTTTGACCGGTTCCAACGGATAAATTTATATCTGTAAGAACTTGCTGCCCCGGGTAAGTAACGCTCAATTTTCTAACCTCTAGCATCTTATTTTTTTCCTTTCCTAAAGAAGATATGACAGAAAAAGGGCGCCCCAATCAGAGCAGTCACTGCTCCAATAGGTATTTCCCTTGGGGCGATAATGCTTCTCGCTAAAGTATCTGCAATGACACAAAGAATTCCTCCTAAAAGAGCCGAACTTGGCAGAACCCACTTGTGAGTTGCTCCAAATAATCGTCGAGCAATATGTGGTGCAATTAAATCTACAAAGCCAATCACTCCAGTCATTGCTACACTGACTCCAGTTAACAAGGTCGAAAAACCAATTAAAATAAACTTCGTACGTTTAACTTCAACGCCTTGACTTAAAGCAAACTCATCTCCAAAGCTCAAGATATCCATTTCTCTATGAAAATAAAACAAGAAAAAGAAACCGAATACTAACATCGAGGAAAGAAGCCACACATTTTCCCAAGAGGCCCCCGAAAAACTTCCCAACTGCCAGAAAAAGATACGCTGCATATAATCAGGAGAAAAGGTCATGATTACAGTTAAAAACGCATTGACAAACAATGAAAAAACTAGTCCAACAAGAATAACTGTCTGATTGTCCAAACTGCTAGAAAATCGTTGGGTAAAGAGCAAAACCATAAAAACTGTTATCAGCCCAAAAATAAAGCCACCAGCACTCATTGCGATTGTTGGTGTAGCAAAACTGAGCCCTAGCAGCATAACAATTGAAGCACCTAAAGAAGCACCAGAGGATACTCCTAAAGTGTAAGAAGATGCTAGAGGATTTTGGAGCAGAGACTGCATCACTGTTCCACTAGCACCTAAGGCTAGACCAGTAAGAAAGCTTAAAACTATCCGAGGCAACCTTACTTCAAGGATAATGTTCTCTAGAAGTGGAGAAATATTTTTCGACTTTCCTGCAACTATACTGATGAAGTCGTTTAAAGGAATATGTACACTTCCTAAACTTATACTTATCAACATTGCCACCAAAGACACAACAAAAAGCAAAAGAAGGCGTTGTGTTTTGTTTCTACTCAAGATTCTTGAATACATCTGGATACACCACTTTTGCCATTTCTTTCATCGCCCCAACTATATGTTGATTGGGAAGGGAACTTCTGCCGTTATCAATATAATAAACAGCTTTGTTTTTCACTGCTTTGACTTCTTTCCAGGTGTTCATCTTGAGAATATCATCCACTGGATGAGGCATATAGTTTACATTTGTTAAAATCACGTCAGGATTGGATAAAATGGCAGCTTCTTCTGAAATTTTTACTGCACCAGTTTCTTTTGCCATTACATTAGTAGCACCGATGGTTTCAATCATTTCATTGATAAAGGTTTCTTTCCCCATACTGTAAATCTCTGGCGAGGCAGCAATTTCAAATAATACGGTTTTTTTATGAGTGATTGTTTTGGCTTGTTTTTTTAAGGCAGTGATATCCTTTTCCATCTTCGAAATGATTGCCTGCCCCTTTTCTTTTTGATTCACAGTCAGTGCTACGAGACGGATATTGTCTTTGATTTCTTTAAAATTCTTTTCCGCTGGTAAAACAACAACTGTCGTACCTTTTTCCTTAATCTTTTCAATCTTGTCAGAAGATTGAAACATCGTGAGATCTGTTACAAATACCACTTCTGGCTTAAGTGCCATTATTTTCTCGAGATCCAAATTCATCATATCTGACTGTTCCAAGTTTTCCAAATTCTTGACATACTTGGGACTTTGGCTATCAACAGCGATAAGCTTATCTTTTTGTCCAAGGTCATCAATCACTTGTGTAACCGCTGGTGAAAGGGAAACGATTCTGCTGATGTTGCTCGGAATACTTATTTTTTCACCCTGAACTGTCGTAATCTCAACCTCAGAATGTGAATTTTCTTTAGTCTTCTCATTATTTTTTGCACAGGCTGATAAACTTAAAATTATAAGCAATAGCCCGATTTTTAATATTTTATTTTTCATTTTTCTCTTGCCTTACTAGAAAAGCTTCTACATTTGTAAGAACTTTTACTCACTTCTCCTATCTTTATACATATAAAAGAAGAAAGAAAAAACAAGTAAAACTTTTTATTATTCCTCATTTATTCTTCTTTCTCCAAACCCCTCACATCTTACACTGCACCACAGTAGACGGAGGGAGGCTTAAGGAGCATTATTTCCTACCCACAGACTTCTTGAATTACTTCAGATTATCCTTGGGCCAACTATCGCTCTCATTTTATCATGATTTCAACCTTATTTCTACCTTTTCCCCATCTGAATTCCACTGTAAAAAACGGCGAGAGCTTCTTCTCCCAATCATCTTTTACCTCTTGAATTTATAATTTAAGTG
>NZ_DKXK01000032.1:0-8806 GCF_002492185.1 Lactococcus sp. UBA7128 | reverse complement strand
AACCCATTGCCTAACGAAGACAGTCAACCAGATGCTTTTGACTTTTCGACCATGCGTCCGGGGCGTATCTTTACCATGGCCGGGGAGCAGTATCGCTACCTTGAAGATATGGATAACGGAAACCACATGATTATCCGGAATGCTGCTATTACAAGTGTTTCTTGGAATAATCAGGATATCCGTATGAATGAATGGTATGATAACCTTGAACCAACAGTTCAAGCGATGGTAAGACCGGTGGCAGATACTTTTGTGACGGGGACTGTAGCTTCTGAAGATATTGTGTTTGAGGGCCCCGGTCAATGGTTACCAATAAACTTAAGTGATTTCCCAACGGTTGCGGAAGATTTAACTCAAGTGGATACAGATGGTACTCCACGTGCTTTTGCACTATCTTTAGCAGATGTTACACGTTTATCAGGCCCAGGACGTGCTTTTCCTAATCGTTTAGGGCGTCTTGCCGCTTTTCAGAATAATACCCATCCTGGACCGGCATGGTGGTGGTTACGCACCCCTAGATCTTCAACACAGGCATGGCACGTAGGAGCTTTCCGTGATGCGGAAGAAAATGGTGAATTAGGAAACGGTAATGGCAATATGATAGTTAGCCCAGATAATGGCGGCGCCCGCCCCGCCCTCATCATCAACTCTTCCAACTAAAGAACAAGTTTATAAAACAGAAAGTATGCTCAAGACAGCATTCTGCACGCTGATACAAGTGATTTTTACCCCTTCTTACAAGATATCAATAGAGATATTGCCTAAACTTATGTTATACTAGTAAGAGCAAAAGAAAACACTTACATGTTGAAAGGGATTTTTAAAATATGGAAAAAACACTCGCTGTTAACGCTGGATCGTCCTCTCTAAAATGGCAACTTTATGAGATGCCTGAAGAAAAGGTTATTGCTAAAGGTATCTTTGAACGTATTGGTTTGAAGGATTCTATTTCAACAACCAAGTTTGATGATCAAGTGCATAAGAGAGAGCAAGACATAGTTGATCATCGTCAAGCAGTCTTACTCTTGATGGACGAGTTGATATATTTTAAGCTTATCGGTAGCTTCCGTGAAATCACAGCTATTGGTCATCGTGTCGTAGCAGGGGGGGAGTTTTTTAAGGCGTCAACTGTTATTACACCCGAGGTTTTGGAAGAAATAAAAAACCTTTCGACCTTGGCACCTTTGCATAACCCTGCAAATGTTCTCGGAATAGAAGCTTTCCAACGTCTGCTGCCAGATGCGCTTGCTGTGGCGGTATTTGATACGGCTTTTCACACAACATTACCAGAAAAAGCATACCGTTATCCTATTCCGACAAAATACTATACAGATTATGCTATTCGAAAATATGGAGCACACGGTACATCACACATGTATGTGTCTCGTGAAGCAGCAAAAGCTTTAAGAAAACCACTTGAAGATTTAAAACTTATCACAGCGCATATTGGTAACGGTGCTTCGATTACAGCTATCGAAGGTGGGAAGTCAGTAGATACTTCAATGGGCTTCACACCGCTAGCGGGTGTCATGATGGGGACACGTTCTGGCGAAATGGACCCTTCTGTGATTTCTTATATGCTTGAAAGTGACCCTAGTCTACGTTCAGCGCAAGATGTCATTGATGTTCTCAATAAAAAATCCGGGTTACTCGGCGTATCAGAGTTTTCAAGTGACATGCGTGACTTAGAAGAAGCGCGTAACTCCGGCAATGAAAAAGCCTTGCTGGCTTACGAAATGTTTATTGACCGCTTGAAGAAGTTTATCGCTCAATATTTTGGTGTGCTCAATGGTGCAGATGCGCTTATCTTTACAGCTGGCATCGGTGAAAATGATACAGATGCCCGTCGTGATATCGTCGCTGGCTTGTCATGGTTTGGTATGGAAATTGACCCAGAAAAGAATGTGCGTGGTGCGAATGGTATCATTTCTACCCCAGAGTCACGTGTTAAAGTTTTGGTTATTCCGACAGACGAAGAATTAGTTATTGCACGTGATGTCGAAGCCGCAAAAAATAAATAATCTTTTAGAAAGACCTCACGGTCTTTTTTTCAGATTGAATTTATGGTAAAATAGTAGGGATAAAAAAGAATAGAGAAGAGATAGGTAACTATGGCTGATATTAAATATAAACGCGTGCTGTTAAAACTTTCGGGAGAAGCTTTGGCAGGTGACAAGGGATTTGGAATTGATCCTGAGACAGTTAAAAAAGTTGCTGAGGAGCTCAAGGAAGTGTATGCTCTGGGGGCAGAAATTGCCATTGTTTGTGGCGGTGGTAATATCTGGCGTGGTGTAACTGGTGAAAAAATCGGTATGGAGCGCGCGCAAGCAGACTATATGGGGATGCTGGCTACGATTATGAATGGTTTGGCTCTTCAAGATACACTTGAAGCACTTGGCGTGCCAACACGTGTTCAAACGGCTATCGAGATGAAGGCTGTGGCAGAACCTTATATTCGTCGTCGTGCAGAGCGTCACCTTGAAAAGGGACGCGTTGTTATCTTTGCAGGAGGAACAGGCTCCCCTTACTTCTCCACAGATACAACCTCAGCACTTCGTGCAGCAGAAATTAACGCAGACGTTATTTTAATGGCTAAAAATGGTGTAGATGGTGTCTACAATGCCGATCCAAAACTTGATGAAACAGCAGTTAAATTTGATAATTTGACACACATGGACGTTATCACAAAAGGTCTTCATGTTATGGACTCTACTGCCTCTACAATGTCAATGGATAACCACATTCCGCTCGTTGTCTTCAATATGAACGAGTCTGGAAATATCAAACGTGTTGTTCAGGGTGAAGACATCGGAACTACAGTAGAATAAGTATAATAATAAAATAAAAAGGAAAAATCATGGCAAACGAAATTATTGACAATGCAAAAGAACGTATGAATAACTCATTGAACAGCTTGCAACGTGAGCTGGGACACATCCGTGCAGGACGTGCCAATGCGAGCTTGCTTGACCGCATCTCTGTAGAATATTATGGTGCACCTACACCGCTGAATCAGCTGGCTTCAATCACAATCCCGGAAGCACGTGTTTTGATGATTACGCCTTTTGACAAAACAATCTTGAAAGATATTGAGCAAGCATTGAATGCCAGTGACATTGGTATCACACCAGCTAATGATGGTTCTGTTATCCGCTTGGTTATTCCGATGTTGACCGAAGAACGTCGTAAAGAGCTGGTTAAGGAGATGGGCAAATACATCGAAGGTGCAAAAGTTGCGATTCGTAACATCCGCCGTGATGCTATCGATACTGCGAAAAAGCAAGAAAAGGCAAAAGAAATTACAGAGGACGACTTGAAAGTACTTGAAAAAGACATCCAAGCAGTAACAGATAATGCTGTTAAAGAAGCAGACAAAATGGCTGCAGAGAAAGAAAAAGAACTTTTGGATGTTTAATTTTGTATAGCATGAACATAGAATGATTGATGTACGCATACAAAAACAATCAAAAATAAACGGCTCTGTGGGGCCGTTTTTAAGGAAAAAGAATGAATAATTTATTAGCAACTACATTTTCAGCGATTATTACAGCAGAAAATGATCAATTTTATTTTTTACAGAAAGATGATAACATTCTCCGTCTGGCAAAATCAGAAGGAGAACATCAGATAGGGGATATCGTCACTGGTTTTGCCTATATGGATAAATCTGATAAGATGTGCTTAACCACGCAAGAACCAGCTGCCACGCGCGAAAAATTCGGTTGGGGTACAGTGACAGATGTCCGTCGCGACTTGGGCGCCTTTGTCGATATCGGTTTAGCTGGAAAAGATATCGTAGTTTCGCTCGATGACCTTCCCTTACCTGAAGATAAAGAGCAATGGCCTAAAAAAGGGGATAAGCTCTTTGTCAAAATCGTCGTTGACTCTAAAAATCGCCTTTGGGGCAAGTTAGCTTGGCATCAAGATTTTTGGGAAATGTCAGGCCCTGCCTACAACAATATGCAAAACCAAGACTTACGAGGGATTGTTTACCGTAACAAAGAAACAGGTTCCTTTGTTTATCTTCCAGATAACAACATGCTTGGTTTTATCCACCCTACTGAAACCTTTGGGACACTTCGTATTGGGCAAGAACTTCAAGTGCGCGTCATTGGTTTTCGTGATCAAGACCGTAGCTTAAACCTTAGTGCGAAACCACGCGCCTATGAAATGTTAGATGCTGATGCACAGATGATTCTTGCTTATCTTGAAAGTATGGGCGGAAAAATGCCTTTTAACGACAAGTCAGCGCCAGATGATATCAAAGCGACATTTGGTATCTCTAAGGGACAATTTAAGAAAGCGCTTGGTGGTTTGATGAAGAATAAAAAAATCAAACAAAGTCCTGAAGGAACAGAGCTTCTTTCCTAAAACATCATTAAAAAGTTGGTGAAAGATCCAGCTTTTTTTGTTTTAGGAGGAACACTGTTTCTGATAAAAGAAAAAAATAAGTGCATGAGAGAGGGAGTTTTGTTATAATATCTTCAACGAAGAAGAACGGGGGAAGAGGATGAGCAAAGAGAGAGCGATATTTGCCGGCGGCTGTTTTTGGTGCATGGTACAGCCCTTTGAGGAACAGGAGGGGATTCTTGCTGTGACAAGTGGCTACACAGGAGGTCATGTGGATAATCCTACTTATGAGCAAGTTTGTAACCATCAGACAGGGCATACTGAAGCGGTGGAGATTATCTTTGACAAGGAAAAAATTTCTTATAAAGATTTGGTAGAACTTTACTGGGAACAGACAGATCCAACCGATATGTTTGGGCAATTTGAGGACCGTGGGGATAACTACCGTCCTGTGATTTTTTATACCAGTGAAACTCAAAGGAAAGCTGCGGAGAAGTCAAAAGAAGCCCTTCAAAACTCAGGACGTTTTGATCGCCCGATTGTCACAACGATAGAACCTGCGCAAAAGTTCTGGCCAGCAGAAGATTATCATCAAGGCTTTTATAAGAAAAATCCAGAGCGTTATGCTTTATCTAGCCGTTTACGTCATGAGTTTTTGGAGGAAAACTGGAAATGAGACAGCCCTTTTATACTTATTTGATGCGCCATCGCGCACCAGTTGAGGTGGATGACGTGACACGCTTGGCTAATCTGGCTTTTGCGGATACACAATTTCCCAAACAATCAAAGGACTTTGATGAAATTTCCACCTATCTGGAAACTTATGCCCCTTTTTACTTTAACCTGGGACTTTTTGATGATATTTGGGCAATGTATTTAGAAGCCTAAAAATGGAGGAAAAAACAATGAAAATGGCACACACTTGTTACCGCGTAAGAGACTTGGAAGCTTCAATCAAGTTTTATCAAGAAGCTTTTGGTTTTGAAGAAAAACGTCGCCGCGACTTTTTGGAGTATGAATTTACTTTAGTTTATCTGACTTTGCCGGGTGATGATTATGAGTTAGAGCTAACTTATAACTATAATCACGAAGCCTATGATTTGGGAAATGGTTATGGTCATATCGCTATTTCTGTAGATAACTTGGAAGAACTGCACACACAGCAAAAACAAGCGGGCTTTGAAGTTACAGAGCTTAAGGGGCTTCCTAACTCAGACACGCGTTATTACTTCATTATTGACCCAGATGGTTATAAGGTTGAAGTGATTGCGGAGTGAAATAAAACGTAAAAAGACTGAACTGTTTCGGTCTTTTTTTAATTTCCGTCTGAATATAGCAGGAGTATTTTTTAAGCTTAAAGTATTTTGTTTTTTTCATAAAAACCCAATATGAGTGAAAAAATACAAGGGTCTTCTTATGTTAGACTGAATATACTAAGATAAAAAGAGGAAAAAGAAGTACTGTTGCTTTAGAAAAAGATTCATCTTTGAAAGGAAGAATTGCTATGAAAATCAAAAAATTTGTTGCTGTATCAGCTTTAGGACTCGCTCTGTTTGGAGCAAGCCAGTTAGCCACTGCTGAAAAAGCCTCTGCCGATGGTGTTTTTGGGGATAGCGTGGAAAAGCTAGAGCGCGCAGTCCGTATCTTACAGAATAATTTTACACGTCATGGACGGCAGATAGCCTACTCTAGGACCTGGCCAGATGCCTCTTGGGGGAAGAAGACCTTGACAGCGGAGTATTATAACTGGGCGGTGTCTCATCAAAGTCGTGCCTATGTATCTGGAGGCAGGAGAGGGGAGAGTGGCTGGTATGGACCTGGTTGGAAAGTTTGGACTTCCTCTACAGGTGATTATTATGGGAAAATGGAGTGGAGGTATGAAGCAAGAGGTAATAAGTGGTAAGTAATAATGAATAAAGTCTTAAAGATTACATTGTTGCTTTTATTCTCTTTAGTGAGTGTGATGCTTGCCTATATGAGATTTAATGACATTGAGGCAGATCGGCTGATGCGTTATGTAAGTAAGCCGACTTATACACAAGTGTACCCACCTGAGGTAAGCGAGGGTGAACGATATGAGACAAATGATGTAAAAATACTTGAACGAAAAGATTTTATCTCAGTTATAGAGGAAGTATCAAGGGCGTTCAATACTCCTTTTACTGTTCGTTCCCGCTTTATTGGTGCCGACTATGATGGTAAGGGAAATATCTACTTTAGTCGACCAATGGCCAATATCACATACTTTCAGACTGCTTATAAAAAGCAAAATCAAAGAGAATTTACAGATTATGGTGCTAAAGTAATGGTAAGCAATGAACCGCTAAAAAACTTGACCGATGAACAGTACCAAGGGGCAGCAATATTTTTTGAGTCCGATGTTAAAGAGAAAATATTAGATGCTTTAAGTGAAAAAATAAACCAAAGATTTAATCTGGCAACAAGTTCAAGCAGCTTAACCTCTCAACCTGAATGGTACAATCCTCTGCCTTTAATCACCCGAGGGAATGACATGTACCGTTTTCTTATCAAGATGATTCTTTTTTTCTATTTTATTTTCCTCCTTGTTTGGATGGTCTTGCGAAGTAAGGAGATTGCTATCTATGCTCTTAATGGAATGGGAAACTGGGAAATTCTTCTGCGGATTTATATGAGGAGTTTTCTGTTTGTGCAGCTTTTTGTAGGGTTATTGAACAGCATATTTCTTCTGAAAACTTTCGATTTTCAATATTTGATAAGTCACGGTCTGTTGATGGGACTAAGTCTGCTTCTGGTAATACTTGTTATTGGTATTGTAAGTCGAGCATCTTTAGTAGCCCAAACCAATAATAAATCTTTCTTAAAGCGCGTCCACGTCTCGGTTTATCTGGTTAAAGTTTATATCTTTGCTGCTAGTGTCTCTACAAGTATGGGGATTATTCTTTTGTTAAATAGCAGTCTAGGTTTGATGCATAAGACACCCTTGGACGACTATGGTGTTTTTGCAGGCTGGAATTTAGGTTATTCTGAAGCTAAGGATAACTCGATACACATAGAGATATTTAAATATATCGAAAATAACGGTGGTTTACACGCTGCCAAGAAATTATTGGGGCATGATAAGCTTAAAGACTATCAAGGGGTAGAGATTAACTCTGCCTATCTCGATAAATATTCTGTTAGAGATAGAGAAAACAACCCAATTCACATAGATAAAAGCACTAAAGAAGCTGTTATACTTGTCAACGAACGCTATAAAAGTAAAGTAGAGGAGATAAAAAAAGCTTATAATGACTTGCTAGAGATGCAGGGCGCATGGTTTCGAGCAACAGAAATCAAGTTGTTCTTAATGAAAGATAAACAAAGTATCCCAATATTTGAAGGGGAAGCAGGCGGTGTTTATTCTAATGGTAAAAAACAAGAGCTTGTAGCAGATATAATCGAGGTGCATACGGTAAATAACGCTGGAGTTAATACTTATAGCAATATGTTTTACGGTAGTAATACCCTAGGCGTTTTGATTCCTATAAAAGAGAGTGCAGAAAAAACCTATTTAGAGATACTTCCAAGCCTAAAGAAAGATAAGCTATCCTCAAATTTTGTTTCTTTCGTGCCTACATCAAAAATCGCAGAAATTGAGGTGAAACGCTTTATTGGTGAACCGATAACATGGGTTTTTATGAATATCTTAGCTTTTGTTCTTTTTATCCTGATGATATTATCAACAACGGTAATCTATTTCAAGGTGAATAAGAAAAAGTTAGTACTTAGTCGAGTACAAGGTATTTCCTATTTTAGAACATATAAAACACTTTTTATACTCATTGTTATTCAAAATTTTATTTTCTTAGTTCACTCCATGTTGCGGGGACATGAATTAGCGATTATTGAAGCCTATATACTTTATGCCTTGATTGAACTATTTTTAGTCTTCCACCTCCTCACCCGTCTCGAAAAGAAAGAACTCGTCACGACTCTGAAAGGAGCTTAATAAGTTCGGCAAGTAGAAGAATGTATGGAGAATTTGGTTCAGAACCAAAAAATATAAAGCTTTTGAAAGTTAAACCGTTTAGAAAATGAGCAGTTTTTCTTTTGAACTTGATAAGACGAACTTTAATTTACAAGTAAAGAAATAGAATTATTTCGGTCTTTTTTTAATTTCCATCGGAATATAGCAGCAGCATTTTTTAAGCTTAAAGTATTTCTGCTTTTTCATGGAATTGAAAAAAATAGAAGAAACTTATTATGTTAGACTGATAAAAGGAAATAGAAGACACAGGGAGGAGATTAACAAGTACGGTTCGGTTAAAAAAGATTTATCTTTGAAGGGAAGAATTTCTATGAAAATCAAAAAACTTGTTGCTATATCAGTTTTAGGACTTGCTCTGTTTGGGTCAAGCCAGTTAGTGACTGCTGAAAAAGCCTCTGCCGATGGTGTTTTTGGGGATAGCGTGGAAAAGCTAGAGCGCGCAGTCCG
>NZ_DKXK01000044.1:0-23977 GCF_002492185.1 Lactococcus sp. UBA7128 | reverse complement strand
TTGCACTTAACTTGACTATTCAAGGTATAAAAAAAGGGCAGTAGATTTTAATCTACCACCACAGATTATACAGAACCGGAACTGCATGCTTGCGTTCCATTTTTTATTTTCAAGAATTGTTGCTGTTTCTCAACAGCCACGATTTCATTCAGAAGCTAGCCCTTCTGTTATTCTAATTCGAGTTCAATTTCTTCCACGGCAGCAGTCTCAGCCTTTGCTTTTTTGCTCACTTTTTTATCAGTCTTTTTATCTTCGGCTTCTTCGCTTTCTTTTTTCTCACTGCCTTCAATCAAACCATATTTTTGACGTACTTGACGGTCAATTTCATTGAAAATATCTGGATTGTCCTTAAGAAAAGCCTTTGCTTTTTCTGCGCCTTGACCGATTTTTTCGTCATTATAAGAGAACCAAGCACCTGCTTTTTTAACAATGCCCTCCTCAACAGCTATTGTCAAAAGTTCACCTGTTTTTGAGATTCCCTCACCAAACATGATGTCAACTACAGCTACTTTAAATGGTGGCGCAACCTTGTTTTTTACAACCTTGATTTTCGTTGACTTACCAATAGCCGTTTTATTGTCCCCAGAACCTTCCTCGATTTTTGTACTTCCACGTACATCTAGGCGTACAGAAGCATAGAACTTGAGCGCACGCCCTCCCGGTGTTGTTTCTGGGCTTCCAAACATAACACCAACTTTTTCACGCAATTGGTTGATGAAAATAGCTGTTGTCTTTGTCTTGTTAATGCCTGCAGCAAGCTTACGCATAGCTTGGCTCATCATACGAGCTTGTAAGCCGACTGTAGAATCTCCAATTTCTCCATCAATTTCGGCCCGAGGTGTCAAAGCAGCTACTGAGTCAACAACAACAAGATCAACAGCGCCTGACTCAATCAATTTTTCCGCAATCTGCAGGCCTTGTTCACCATAATCAGGTTGTGATAAAAGAAGCTGATCGATATCTACGCCAATAGCTGCTGCATAAACGGGATCCAAGGCATGCTCGGCATCAATAAAGGCTGCAATACCGCCTTCGGCTTGCACTTGAGCAACTGCATGAAGAGCAACGGTTGTTTTACCAGAACTTTCTGGACCATAGATTTCGATGATACGTCCTTTGGGATATCCCCCAGCTCCCAGCGCAATATCAAGCGCTAAACTCCCCGAGCTTGTCACTTGAACTTTTTGACTGGCAGCCTCTCCCAAACGCATCAAAGAGCCTTTCCCAAAGTCCTTTTCGATAAGATCAAGGGCCTCTTTCAATGCCTTTTCACGCTCTGCACCATATTTTTTTGTAATATCTTCTAATTTTTTCTTTTTCTTTGTAGCCATTACTTTCTCCGTTAATCTTTTTGCTCTTTATATTATAGCATTTTTCATTTTGTTTGAAACTGATTGCATCCCATAATCTTACACGTAAAAATCTTGAATTTTCACTTTATTTTTTGACAATGTGGGCAAAAATGTGAGCCGCGGCCTGCAACCTTTATTTTTTCGATTTCGGCTTTATGGCAGCGGGGGCAAATTTCCCCTTGCTTACCATAAACCATAAGGAGTTCCTGCATGCTCCCTTCTTTCCCCATCGCATTTTTATAAGTGCGGATGCTAGAACCCCCACGTTCCACTGCTGTCTGTAATACTTCAATCGTCTTATCATGAATAAGATGAATTTGTTTTGCACTTAGCTCTGAACTCACTGTTTCTGGATGTACCTGTGACCGCCAGAGCACTTCATCCACATAAATATTTCCTAGACCAGCAACCAAAGTTTGGTCTAATAAATAAGGCTTAATCTTCTTTTGCGATTGATGCAGTTTTTTTGAAAAGAGGGTCTCATCAAAATCTTCCGTTCTGGGCTCAGGGCCAATCTTTTTCGATATAAAATAGTGCTCAACTTCTCCAGAATCTAGCAGCTCCCATGTCCCAAACTTCCGCACATCTGCATAAACAAGTACTGCATCCGAAAATCTCACAAAGATATGGTCATGTTTCTGACTTTCAAAATCTAGAGGTTCAACACGATACTTCCCCTCCATGCGCAGATGAGAAATTAGCGTCCATTGTCCAAAGTCAAATAACAAATATTTACCTCGTCGCTTAATAGCTTTAATTTCCCGTCCTTCAAGTTCTTTTTTTAACTCCTCAAATCCCGTCAGAACCATTCTTGGATAAGAGCTCTCAATACTGAGGATTTTTTTGTTTTTCACCAGCTTTTCCAAGCCTTGCCTAACGTTTTCGACTTCTGGTAATTCAGGCATCTTCTCTAGCATCCTATCTTGTTGTTAAAGTTGTTTCATCCAGATATATTTCATCACAAAATATTGAACACTTCAATATTATATCCTATTTCTAACTCTAAATCAATATATAATATTGGTTTTTTCGATATTATGGCATGAGAAAAACAAGTTACTCCAGAACTTTTACTTGTCTTTATAAGGCCTTTTCTAGAAGACGATTAATAAACAGGCTGCTTAAACCTAATCTAAGACTGGATATACCTGAAAGATGACTAGGAAAATCCATCGCGAGAAGTAACTTCACCTCCGCTTTTAACGATTCGCTCGAGTGCCCAGTGATTAATATGGTCGAGATTTCTCGTTTTTTAAGGCTGTATAAAGCGTTCCGGACCGCTGAAGATTTCGCATGTGCTGAGAAAAAAATCACTAGGGATTGACTGGAAAGCCTTTTAAATACTGTCATCGTAAGTTCTGAAGCAGAAGAAATGCGAAGGCGAGAAGAAGGATAGCCCTTTTTCAAGAGGAGATAAGAAAAGAGCTCCATTAAAATGTACTGACTCTCTGAAGAAGCACAAAGATAAATGGGTGAGGAAGACTTGATCAGCTCATTAAACCCCACCAATAAGCCTTTCGTCAACATACTGTCTATACCTTGCACAGTCTCCCCCAAGTCAAAATCAGCCTGCCCTACTTCCACATGTGGCAAAGACCAATCAAGAGAATACTTGAAATCAGAAACGCCCTTAAACCCTAATTTTTGAATAAAGCGTAAAAGTGAGGACTTGGAGGTGTAAATGCGCTCTGCCATCTGGGTTAGGCTGAGATTAGGAATGTCTCTTTGATGCTCAATCAAAGCATGATAAGTTTGTTTTTCGTTGTCAGATAAATCGTTCAAATATGGTCCAATAACTTCCTCTAATGTTGCCAAGACATCCTCCTTTTATAGCAGCTTTATGTTGTTTTAAAAACTCTTTTGTCTATATTCGTTTTCATTATAACATTTAACTCTATAAATAAAAAAAGGAGCTGGAAGAAAACCAGCACAAAAAACGCTCAACTGCAGTATTCTTATGCCCCAGTAAAGATTTAAACTCAATTAGGCAAGGTTCTAGCTTGAAATCAATTTCACCAGAGATGAAAAATGATCTTTTTGAAAAACAGCGTTCGTCTATCAACTGCTTAAAAAGATAATTTCTCATTATTAGGCTCACACACAAAAACTGCTTTTTAACTCCTTTGAGATGAAATTTTAAAGGTCAAAGACGTTTTATGCGTGTAAGGCGAGGAGAATTGACAAACAAATCAGAAATTTTAGCCCAAACGGTGAAGGCTGTTGTTGGAGAGCTGCTCTATGGCGTGCTCTCCCAAAAATTTAAGACAAATCCCAAAAGATTGGGAAAAGCTGTCAAACTCAGCAAATACTCTATATTTTCTATTCAAATTTTTTTATACTAAGTGTAAAAAAGAAAGGATAAAAGTTAATGGACAAGCTTCACTTGGAACAACTCTATAACTTCCGAGATTTTGGAGGTTATGAAACGACAGAGGGAAGGAGACTTAAGAAAGGAATTTTATACCGCTCAGATGAACTCAGTCACCTGACAGAAAAAGACAGACAAACGCTGCAAAAGTTAAATATAAAAAGTGTCATTGACTATCGAAGCCCCAAAGAACGTCAAGGGAATGAAAACAAAGACTTCGGACAGAAAAAAACTTTTTATCTGACGCCCATCGCGGATATAGCAGCCTTAGCTTCTGCAGAATATGGGGAAATCGATATGGCTGACCAAAGTAAGTTAACACCTGACTTGGTCGAGTTTTTAATGATTAAGCAAAACCATGCCTTTGTAACTGATTCGCACTGTAAAATGGTTTATAAAAGTATGATAGAGATTTATTTAAACCCTGATAATGGAAAAATCGTTCAACACTGCCGAGGCGGAAAAGATCGGACAGGATACGGCGTTGCCCTCCTGCAAGGCTTGCTTGGCGTAGCAAAAAAAGATATCCTCAAAGACTATCTTTTAACTAACCTCTATAAGAAAGATAAAAATCAGCAGAGTCTTGAAAAAATTAAGGAAGAAACGGGAAATCCCTCGCTGGTAAAAGCCATAAGTTATTTTAAAAAAGCGGACACAAGGTTTCTGGGAGCAGCCCTAAATTATATCGAGGCTCACTATCAAAGCATTGAAAACTATGCAAAAAAAGAACTTTCAATTACGGAAAAGCAAATTCAGTATCTCAAGGAAAGATACTTAGAAAGCAGCGAGAGACTTTAAAAATGAGTAATGTTGTAAAGAAGATGAATCAAAAGAAATACGATAAAATCAAACAGGTCTTTGCCATGACGGCAGGGAAAATGTCCAGTAATTTATACATGCGTACAATCTCCGAGGCAATGATGGGAATGATGCCAATCATGATGATTAGTTCTGCTGCCTCTTTACTCAATGCCATCGATTTTTGGGGCATCAAGCCCTTCTTCCAAAGTATCGGTCTGACCAAATTCTTTGAACAAATCAATGCCATGACCATTAGCATTGTAGCTGTTTATGTTGCGCTACTCGTTTCTTATAAACTGGCAACAAATCTAAAGCACGAGCCGCTAAATGCTACAGTTGTTGGAACCCTGTCCTTTTTTATCCTAAGCAACTTGTCCGCTGAGGATAAAACACAGTTTTTAAATCTCGTGGATTTAGGCTATGCTGGTATATTTGTTGCGATGATTGGTGGACTAGTCGGGACACGCCTATATATCTTTTTTATGGAGAAAAAATTAACAATTAAAATGCCTGACTCCGTTCCGCCAGTGGTTCAAAAAACCTTTGAATCCATTCTGCCCGGAATACTAGTAGCCACAGTAATGGGAGGAATTTTTCTTCTTGTTTCTCTTACCGCACAGGGCAGCATGATCAACTTAATCAATGACCTCTTGCAAAAACCGCTTCTCTCCTTGGGCTCAAATATTTTTGCCGTCATGTTTATCGTCGCCTTTATCGAACTTATCTGGTTCTTTGGTATTCACGGTGTACTTGCGGTTTATCCTGTCCTTATGATGGTTTATCAACAACCGCAAATGGCTAACCTCGAAGCCTATAGCACTGGGCAAGCACTCCCCTTCTTATTCACTACAGGTTTTATTCTAAATAACCGAGGAGCCAGAAGCTTTGCGGTCGCCTTGCTTGCAATCTTCAAGTGTAAATCTGAACAACTCAAATCAGTTGGTAAACTTGCCGTCATTCCTTCTATGTTTGGGATATCTGAACCTGTAAAATTTGGACTGCCACAGATTATGAATATCCGAATGCTTATCCCCTTAATGCTGACACCTGCTGTCTCTGTCTTTTCTGCATGGCTCTTGACAGTCATCGGCTTTCTCCCCTATCAAAATGGTGTCAACCTTCCAACAGGCTTTCCGATTATTTTCGGTGGTTTCCTCACAAATGGTTGGCAAGGTATTGTTGCCCAGCTGGTACAACTGATTCTTTGTATCCTCATCTATATCCCTTTCATGAAATCACAGGACCTTGCATATCTGGAAGAAGAAAAGGCAGTATTCGAGCCCCAAAACAAGCAATGATGCTAAAATTTTGGAAATTAAAAATGCAAAGATTTAGCTTCATAAAATATTGAAGCCACTTCCACAAAACTTGCCATTCAACATTGAAGCCTATTAGAGTTAAAGCATTACGACGAGGAAAATCAAAAACGATATTCCTTTGATTTTGACCTAATAAGGCGCTTAGGAAAAGGCCTACAGAACTTGCCGGTCAGGATGAGCGCCTTTTAGGAGCAGGGGAGAGGCAGGCATTATGACGAGGAAAATCAAAAACGATATTTTTTTGATTTTAATCTAATAAGGCGCTTAGGCAAGGTCCTATAGGACCTGCCGGCCAGGATGAGCGCCTTTTAGGAGCAGGGGAGAGGCAGGCATTATGACGGTTAAAATCAAAAACAATATTTTTTTGATTTTAACCTAATAAGGCGTTTAGGCAAGCTCCTATAGGACTTGCCGGCCAGAATTAGCTCCTTTTAGGAGCAATTCTGGCAGCGCATTAAAAAAGCAGCTCCTAAGAGCCAACTTTTACATATAGTCTTCTTTTCTATAACCAAAGTCGGACAAATCCATCTTACGGTCGCGCCAGTCATTTTTTACCTTAACCCAAGTCTCAAGATAAACCTTATCTCCCAGCATCAACTCAATATCACGGCGGGCCAGTTTCCCAATCTTACGAATCATGTCCCCGCCTTTGCCGAGAATAATTCCTTTTTGGCTCTTACGCTCGACAATGATCGTCGCCATGATATGAATTTTTCCAGTTTCTTCGTCACGCTTCATTAAGTCTGTAGTTACTGCAATACTGTGCGGTACTTCTTCACGTGTTAGGAGCAAGATTTTTTCACGAATCATTTCGCTGACCAAGAAACGTTCTGGATGATCGGTTACCATATCTTCTGGAAAGTACTGTGGGCCTTCCTCAAGCTTGGCACTTAATATTTCCAGCAAACGCTCTGTATTATTTCCTTGAAGGGCAGAAATAGGAACAACTTCAGCAAAATCCATTTGTGAAGTATAGTCTGCAACAGTCTCGAAAAGGGCATCTGGATGAACTTTATCAATTTTGTTCACCACGAGGATGACTGGAACCTCTGCTTTTTTCAAACGTTCAATAATCATGTTTTCACCTGTAGAACGCGGTTCATCCGCCGCGACCATGAAAAGAACCACATCACATTCACGCAAGGTAGAATAAGCAGACTGCACCATAAAATCACCCAAGGCATTATGCGGCTTGTGAATACCTGGCGTATCGATGAAAACAATCTGCTCCTTGTCTGTCGTATAAATGCCTTGAATCTTATTACGTGTCGTTTGTGGCTTGTCACTCATAATGGCAATTTTTTGTCCCATTACATGGTTTAAAAATGTTGATTTACCAACATTTGGTCGACCTAAAATCGCTACAAATCCTGATTTAAATGTATTATTTGTCATAGAGCTATTCTATCATAATTCCCCTATTTATTCTCCTTGTACTTTATCTATAGCGGCAGCAAATGATAAAAAATATTTATCTTTTCCCCATAAAAAAGGTGATGCATGCGCAATAAATATTTCAAATGAATCACTATTCATCTCTCATGTTAAACAATTCTTTACTAAAAAAAGAATTTTTACCGCTTGTAACATTCAGCTAAAAATATGATAATGTCATTGAAGATAACTTTTAAAGAGAGGAGAAAACATGGAGAAAGCAAAATTTTTTAGTGCTGGTCCAATATGTGACCCTGTATGGCTTTGGTGTACACTCGTATCTACAAGACCAAACGTGTGATTCTACTGAACTTTATCGGACTACAGTATCTTGGAAATTATTGTTTTTTTATAAACTGAAACTTTAAAATTAAGCCTTAATTTTACTAAAACAGGAAAAGAGAAAAAATATGGAAAAAGCAAAATTCTTTACCCCTATCGGGACTAACTGCTCTGACCGCTGGAGCTGGTGTCCCTCCTCTAATTCTTATAATTCTTACAGTTTCTAGTTTTCTTAAATTGAAAACCGCAGTTCTACCTGCATGTGCTATTTGACAGCACACGCACTCGAATAGATGTGGATGAACAACTAGAAAGTCAATACTGCGCTGAAGCTGTTTGAATCTAGATGGTCTGTCTGCAAGTATAACTAAATAGGAAAGGAGAAAATTATGGAAAAAGCTAAGTTTCTTGGTCTTGTTGGAATCAAATGCCCTATCGGATACGTCTGGTGCACAGCTGTGAGTATCTAGAGAGGGTACTCTTTGTGTTTACCCTATCTAAGAGTACGGTCTATTAATTTAAGGAGTCATCTGAATACACTTGATGCTAGCCAAGCTTGAAAGAAAGAATCTGTAATACAAAGTAGAGACTTGATTACTTTCATCTAGGGGTGTACAAACAAAAAAACACTTAACCACAACATTATTACATGTATGGTTAAGCGTTTTTTGTTTTCAGAACTTTTGTTCCACTTTCTTTTCTGTACCTTAAGACCTGCTTCCTCTGCTTTCTTTATAGAGAAGATAGGCGATACGCAAGCTCACCAACCCTAAAGCAACAGCTGTGATAGTCAGTGTATCTCCAACATCAGGCAAGCGGTTGTTCGTGCTTGGTGCATCTGGCGTTTCGCTCGGAGGTTCAGTCATACCAACATAAGTGTTTTGAATGGCAAAACCTTCTTGAACATTGCCTGTTACTTCAGCCCTGTAACCATTCACAGGAAGCTCCCTTATTTGATAGTCAACTTCTCGTCCTTCTGAGTCATAACGAGGCAAATTCTGGAATAATGTTTGCCATTCCGTACTTGCTGTAAGCTGTCTCCGGCTAATCTCTCTGTCTCCTACCATAAGTTGAACGATGATAGCATCCGGCTGCAAATCTGCTGTCAATTCTTTATGATCCCAGAGCTTTTTCACTGGTATATTAACCGTTTCAGTGAGTAGGGCTGACTTGTCAAAAGCATTGACAAAGACAGGAAGCAGTCCTTCAACCCGATCACCATTTTTAGTTAACCATTGCTCTGCCAAAACAAGTAAACCGTCTTGACCTTGTTCCACCCTGACAAACCATTTGTACTCTGCATTGTCATAAGTCCACCCTAGGCTACTGCCTCGTGTCTCATGAACAGTAAATTCAAAGGTTCCAGGACGGTCAAAAGAAACTTCTGGAAAATGTACACGACCACTGTTGATAATATGCACCACATGGCTGCCCGGATTCATGATAAATTCAAAGGTTTCATCATTCGGGCTAGTATCCCCAGTAATCTGTTTTTCAACCTCTAAGCTTACTTGAACAGGGTCCACCCAGACATTATGAAGGTTGATGTTTTCAGGGGTCGTTTTTGCGTCCCATCCTGGAATCGGCACTTCACGAATGCGATACTGAATTTCTTCGCCATTATCGTCAAACTTTGGCAAACCTTCAAAAGTATAGGTCCAGTTTGGTCCTTCAACGTTCAGCTGTCGAACAACGAAATCACCTTGCAAGAGCTGAATGGTGATATGTCGAGGCGTTTGGACACCTTCAGGCATTTCCCAAGTTTTGACTCCCGATAACTGAATGGTTTCATGAACATAACGGTTGGTTTGACGCACATGAATATTTTGCCCAACGTGCTCCAGTTCAACACTTCCTGTCCCGTTACTGATACCCTCTTGAACAAAGCCAGAACCGAAACTATCCTGTTCAACAACTCGCCAATGGTCACCTAATTCAAGAGCGATTGGTGCTGAGCTTTGCCCGCTACGCAAACGAATCACCTCGTCTTGTCTAACCCCATTAATATAAAGATCAAACAGAAACTCGTGATTGGTGTCATATCCCACACCCAAAACGTTTTTTTCGATAATCAACTGAGCTGAACCACGAGGCACCTCACGGTTGACAAAGACATAATGTGAAGCACCACCGTTTATCGTTGTTCCTCTCACTTCTTCAAGCATTTCGAAGAAGTCATCGCTTGGTATCTCACGGATGGTATAGGCTAGTCCCGGAGGCAGGTCTGCAAAGGCAACTGTTTGACCATGCCTTAAGCGTATAGTGTCACCAGATACAAAGTTTTGCAACTCACCCCCTACACCGTCTTCGATGATACGGTATTGGAAAACATGAGCTTCGCTCGGTTCAAAAGTCACTTCAAACTCAAATTCTCGTTCACGTAATATCTCATCATCTGATGAAAGAACTTGCTTTTCAAAAGAGAGAACTGCTGGTGTTGGTTCAACACCACCCACCTGATAACTGTTGACAAAGTGATGCCTATTTGGCGCATCTTGAACGATACTTCCTTGGACAACTTCCGTTCCCGAAACAAAGCCTGCAGTTTCCAATTCACGAATCTGGTAAGAGGCTCCTACTGGCAGGTCATGAATGGTAAGAACTTCATCATGACGGAGCGTGACTGTATCGCCATTCGACACCGTGCCTTCACGTATATCCCCATCATTTCCTGGATCTTCATCAATCTGGTAACGGTTAGTCGTATACCGAAAAGCTGCATCCTCTGGTACATTTGAAAATTGAAGTTCAAATCTAAAGTCAATGGTTCTTTGTTCATCTGTAACAGCTGAGCCGTCTGAGTTCACAACTTCTTTTTCCAAAATAAGATTCCCCAACCGTGTCATATCTCGGTTAGTAAAGGCTGCAATCGATGGTTCAGAGTGAATGTTCCCTGATGAGTTATTTGCCTGACCATGCTGGAAGTCAATTTCTTCCACAATGTAATGAACACCGATGGGAATACCCGTAAACACAGCACGCTGCCCATGACGGAGCTGTAAAGTTTCTCCTGACTCAAGCTCGTGGTGCTCTCCTTGACCATTAATTTGGTAACGGTAAGTCCCGCCATCTGAGAAAGTGACACGAAACTCAAAAAGCTGTGCCCGCTGCTCCTCCGTTAGCTCACGACCATCATCATTGACTAAGGTCTTTTCGATAATCAAATCGCCAGCCAAACGCTGATTATAGGCTGTAACGATAGGAACTTCATTATTACTTTCAGCACTAACGGTAAAGTCATATCGACGAATCGGCTGCTGCTCTCCATCTAGTTCCGGTGCAAAACCATAAGGTAGGCGAACCTCTTGGAAAAAGTAGCGCCCCGGTGGCAAAGACACTGTGATTCGCCCTTCTTGATCCGTAGTGAAGGTTGTCTGAATTTGCTCTGGATTTTCTGGATCTTGGTCTGGAATTCTAAACAATAGGAAATCCGCACCAGGTACGGGAACCTCCGTTCGATTTCCCTCTACATCAATCTCTAGCTTAAGTAAATGGACAGGACGTTCCGCACTTCTGGCTTGACCAAGATTTAGCGCACTTTGCCTGCCACTGTTCCAAGCCAAGGTACCCGTAATCCCTGTCACCAGCATCGTTAATAAAAGCGCAGAAAGGAGAACACGACTTCTCACTGTTAATTTGCTTAAAATGTGTTTAAGTCTATTCAAGTCGAGTACTCCTTTCCACATGGTTGGCTTGACTTCTAAACATTTTTCTACCCGTACATATCCTGAATTGTCTGAATGATACTTTGACCATTAGCCGTATTAAGACTGGCGGCCATGTCTTCTGTCCAAAACTCTTCCAGATAGGCTGGATCATTGATTGAAAATTGCCCTATGGCATGAATTTGATAAGAACCTTCGCCTTTTAGCGTACTGAGCGCAGGCTGAGCAACTTTACTGTCCAAGAGGAAGCTCGTCGCTTGTCCGCCAAGTAAAAGGTCTGCCCAATAAG
The DNA here is from genome assembly GCF_002492185.1 of Lactococcus sp. UBA7128. Taxonomy (NCBI): domain Bacteria; kingdom Bacillati; phylum Bacillota; class Bacilli; order Lactobacillales; family Streptococcaceae; genus Lactococcus; species Lactococcus sp. UBA7128. Next base: position 12,467 of record NZ_DKXK01000044.1, on the reverse strand, counting down.
CCCAGCCCGTTTCTTGATCAATTACCCAGAAATGCCCGACACGATCACTTGCTCGCAAGGCTTGCCATTGAGCAAAAGTCATTGGTGGGCGTTCCTGTTCAAGCACTTGGCGTGTCTCATGCTGTTCGGGTGATTCTGGTGGTCCCATAATAGAGGCATCAAACATACCTTCCGTCCAGTAATTAGCCGTCCCCTCACCGGGATGAGTGGCTCCGCCAGTTTCTACATCAATACCTGCACCAGCAGTTGCCGTCCGTATCGAGTTTGAATCCAAATTAAAGGTAGGCATGAACCACGGACGATTCGTTCCATGAGTGGCTTGACCTAACTGCAAGTGAAAATAAGCATTAATCGGTGCATTGCTGCCAATGCGTGTGCCCAGTGCTTCTGTCCCTCCTGGTGATGCACTTGCTTCAGGTCCAGGAATCCATGTGGGCCAAGTCATCGGATCGTTTATGTCAATGCTTCCCTCTTGAACCAGCGAAACACCATTCTGAGTAAACAGTTCTGTAAATTTCACCCGGGCAAGGAGTGCCTCACTTCCAAAATTTTCCACAAAAACGTCTTTGTTACCTGATACATCATCAAAATAATCGTGGACCCGTCCCCCATATTCAAGAGAGGGCTCACCTTCAAGCATATTCAACGCACGTTGGGCGATATCTGTGTAGGCAAAAGTCCCACCAATCAAGACTAAGCTCACAACTGAAACACAAAATGCAATAAAAGTTTTGGTGCTTTTTTTCATAAGTTTGCTTCTCTATTCTTTAATTCTATGGGGGAGCAAGGGGAGCTTCCCCAAGCAGGCTGGCACCTCTTGGCAATGGTTTACTGAACCGTTCAGTTTCCCTCAGTTGATAATATTGTTCAGCAAGTCACTCGCAGAAGCTGTCACTCCTTGCCAAGTGTCTAAATCTTCTGCTGTAGCTAAGTCCGACTCTACATGCATGCCATAAAAAGTTTCTCTATCGGAAAAATTAACCTCTAAAACATCCAGTAAAAGACTGGTCGCCGAATTTGCCGGCACCCATGTTGCCCAATAGAGCCAGCCGTCATTATCATGCACCCAGAAATTCCCCATTGGACGCCCTAAAGCAATCCAATCGTTCATCGTCATATAGCCACCATGTTGTGATTGGACCGTTGCCTGAGCGGTATGGGTCACATCAGAAGTCAAAACTTCTTCTCCGTTTCTCACATCCCAAGTACGTAAGGTTGAAGTATGAGTTTGTCCCAAGCTCCACTGGTCATGTGTCCCTGGCATGGAAATGCCTAGGTTGGTGTTATAGGCCCCTGTCAATGTTTCAAGACCGCGACCAGTTGTGTTTGACTCTTGACTTTGGTTGTTTTGATTAAAGGTTGGCATGAAAATTTTTGGCCGGCTGTTGTCATCTCCAAGATGGAGCGTAACATAATCACGCAAACTTGAAATAGTCGTTGCATCCGAAAGATAACCACCAGGTCGAACAACGGCCCATGAGTTATGATTAGCAAGAGTTGCATTTTCTAAGCCTGCACCACTCAAAGGAGTTGCATGATTGTTTTCAGCCAATCCAGCACCAGCTCCCACCTCCATATATTCACTGAGACGAACACGAGCCAGAATATTTTCCGAGGAGTAATTTTCCACGTAGATATCCTTGTTGGTGCGTCCCTGTTGACGCGTAAGGTGATTCAAGCCTTCAAAGTCATCATGCAAACGTCCACCAGGAAGTTCCTCAAAACGCGTTTCATTAACCGCACGTTGACTGATTGATGTCCACGTAAAAGTCCCTGCTGAAGTGATGCTCAAAACAAGCAGCAGCAAGATAGGAATAATGTACCTTTTTTTAAAAGTTATTCTTGAGAGAAAGTTAAACTGCTTCATGGGACAGCACCTTTCTTTCATTTGACTTGCGACGCTTGGTCCTACTCTTTGGTTTGGTTCTTCGAGGTGTACTTCTGCTTCCTCTGCCATGTCTCCGTCTTAAGATGAGGAAAGTGAGCATTTCATGAAGCACAAGCATAAAGACAAGCATCAGGATAACTGAAACAATCAAATGCTCACGCACAAATTGTACAATCCGTCCAAGTGGATAACTCGAAAAAATCACCCTGCCAACAACATTACTGGCATGGACTATCTCAGTATCTGCACGTTCATTGTCCACTCCTTTTGTGACAAAGCCACGTTCACGTGTACGTAGATAATCTTCTTCAATACCAACAATTCGGTGTGTAACCGTACGATTGGCTTCAGTCACAAAAGTGATGTCATCACCTATATCAAGGCTGTTAGGATCTGTCTGACGTGTCAAAAGAAAAGTGCCCTTAGGATAAACGCTCTGCATCGAGTGAGAAAGGACTGTCATCGGTGAAAATCCTGCAAGATTTATCGGTTTGTCGTTCTCATTCTGCAAAATCACTTGAGATTCTAAGAAAACTAGAAGTACAATGATAACCAAATAGAAAATCGTGTTACCCAAAAGTCCCGCAGCTTTAGACTGGGGTTTAAGTTTAAATCTACCCTTGGAAGCTTGTCGCCCCTTTTTAGGCTCTTCATGATCCAAAGTCGACTTATTCTCGCCATAAAACTCAGAGCGCGGCGCTGTAGAAACCGTCAACTTATTGACAACGATTGTTGGATAGTGCTTGGCTTCCTTAGGCTGTGCATAGTAGTATTTGTAAGTTTCTTCTTGTGTTGAAACTTCCTCAGTTGGTACTTTATGGCTGACTTTCTGCTCTTGAGAAAGAGAGGGCTCTTTCTCAACTTCATGAGAAAACACTTCTTTCTTGACTTTTTTTGCTGATCTGCTTGGCTCTTGTACTACAGAATGGGCAGAAATCACGGGCTGTGCTTTTTCTTTAGACTTTGGCGGAAGAACAATCGCTGGACCATTGGTTCGCGAAGAAGGGTATTGAACATCTATTCGCTTTTTAAAAGACCCTGTAGCTCTAGGCGCTTCTTGCTGAGATTCTTCAAGGCGTGACTCAGTAGCGAGTATTCTTGCCCTTATCTTATCTTGAATGGCCTGAATATCTTCTGGAAAGTCACAAGCGGCAGTCGCAAAGTCCTCGCCACCACTAAGATCATGATAGATAACCTTTTCTACAGGCTCTTTTTCTTTCTGAGTTTTGTTCATACCCCCTCCTTTCTAGTCAAAATGGACCACATCAGACCCTTTATAAACAAAAAATTACTAATACATATATTTTGTGTCTTTATTTTACTTTTGTTACATATAGTTTATGAACTCATTATATCAAAAAAGCTTTACATTAAAAAATAATAAGTATTTCCCGCGGTTTTCTTATTCTAAACTTGCAAAGGAAAGATTATTTGTAGACATGCTGAATATATGGCGGGCTGTGAGGGCAAGTCTTTCTGAAATTTTACTGCTAAAGCGTACTCTGAAAATCTCTTTCGGAGCTGTCAAATTACAAAATAATGCAGTACTGGGGATTGCTTGCTATTTTCAGGTTTACCAGAGATTATTTCCATAAAATTAGAAGAGTCCATCACAAACAGAAACGATTTTGGCACATGATATATAGATCATCCTAGGTAAGTGGTATGAAATGACAACGGAAAAAAGAGGAGTTTATATGATATTTCTAAAGATTTTTCTGAAAAAAGCAGCATTCTACTCTTGATAGCATTGTCCATGATGCCGATTCGATAAAATAAAAAAACAGATGGAACTGGAAAATTTGTTTACGAAAATCATCCTAAAAATATTGGATTGACTAACCTTAACACAAGACACTAGCCTGCTTAGAGCAATTTATTTAGACCTTCTCATTAATGTGATGTGTGATGGATGGGCAAATCGTGAGGCTGCAAAAGTAGAGGATGAAAAAAGCACTCCCAGCTAGTATGCGCTATACGATACAGCAGGGGTGCTTAACTCTGTTCTTCAATTGTTTTACTCCAAGGAACAATATCCCTAGTTTTTCAGGTATAAAATCTCACTCACAATCTCAAACCCATTTTTTTCATAAACAGCAATGGCGCGGTGATTGTCTTTGACCACGCTCAGCTGAAAAGGCAAGGTGTTACGCTGATTTAAATCCGTCATCATTAAACTAATAGCAGCTGTGCCGATACCTTGGTTTTGATTTTCAGGGCGTACAGCTAAGCCGAAAAAATAATTAGATAGCTCTTCATAGCTAATGGCAGCTGAACCAACTATTTGCTCCTTCATTCTGAAAATGTATTGAATAATCTGAGGGTCTTTGATGCTTTCTTCAGCATATCGCCGCGCTTCTTCTAATCTTTCATCAAATACATTTGCCTGAAACAAGGCAATTTCCTCAATGTCTTGAGACGTCGCTTCTTTTACTTCTAAGTCCTGATTCTCAATTGGCTTACCCGGTTGATTTTCCGCGTTCATCAGTAATTCTCTCTCATCATCAATCGAGAATTTATCCAGTAGCCAAGTGTTTTTTTCAAGAAAAGCATGTTCAGTTTTATAGAGGCAGGATTGGATACGATATTTTTCCAACTGCTGTTTTGCTTGGGCGATTAAAGCTGATGCAACTCTCTTTTGCCGATGATCAGGATGAACATAAACAAACAATGTCGCTTCATCTGGATTATCTGCATCAATAAAAATAAAGCCAATCAACTGGTCATCTTCGTACCCTAGGTAGAAAGCCTCCATATCCGGATAGACGTTGAATTGATTAGACAAATACGCCGACCGAAATGTTCCATCATATTGATGAACACTCCTCTCCAACCCTCTAACCGCTTGTTTCTCCTCTTCCGTTAAGACTGTTTTTGTTTCTATAAACATGAGTCCTCCCCCTAATCTTTGATAAAGAAGTCCAATGCTTCTACTCACATCTAAAAAATATTTTTCACACTTCCCTAACCATTCAATAAAGTAAGTGTTTTCTATACAAAAAAACTGAGACCTTTTCGACGGGCCCAGCTCCTTGTGAGATAAGGCTCTCACTGCCGTTCGTTGTAACTATTATAGCATTTCAGCATTTTTTGTCAATTGCTCGATTTTTCTTAAACATTTAAAATTTTTCAGCGACACATATAGAAGATTGCCGTTACAATATAAATATCGCTTGTAATTCAAATAAATGTCATGCTTGGCAAAATGCTAGGCCCCAGTCAGGGCAAAACTTAGCATTTAGAAAACCATTTTTGATGTCAATACAGCTGTCGGGTTTCAAGCCCAAAGTTATTCAATATCTTCAAATCCATGTAAAAAAGCAGTACAAAGAGTTTGTGTAGGCCCAAGGAGTTATGTAACTCTCGGACTGCTTCCTAGTATCAGTCTGACTCTTTTTCTAAAATTCCCTTAATCCCTTCATCCCAGTGATGAAGGGAGAAGAAAACTAACTTTATCTAAAGCCCTCAAACAAAAAAGCTTAACCATATGTATAAGAATACAGGGGTTAAGTTTTTTTGATATATTTTTGTCTCAGAGATTTTATAAATCATTCCAAAACATCTTCTTGACTAAGCTTCACAGATGTTACGACTTGTCTCTCGTTTCTTTTCTGTACTTTTCTTAGTCTAAATCGCCAGACCCCGCTGCTTCTACAGAGTTTTTTTATCACTTCCTTCTAGCCAGACTGTCCCCTGTCCCTCAAGATACTCCACTGCATCGCGGACGGTATTTATAGGTACAATGGACATGTCTGAATGCAGCCATTCTGCTGTATTCTTTGCCTGAATGTAGTTGTTACTGTTCTGGGTCGTTCCATCATCATAAACAAAAAATACATCCATCTCCTGACGTTCAGCAGCAATCACCTTTTGCCTGATGCCCCCGACAGGCCAGACTGCACCACCAAGTGCTATTGAAGCACTTCCTGTCACTTTGCGTCCCTGAGTCAGATCTCTTCCTGCTAGCTTGCTATAAATATCCAAAGTAAAGAGCAAACCACCGGAAGGACCACTAACTTCTCCAACATTGATACTGACATGCGGTTCACTGAGCAGCCGTGTTTTTTCTACCAGAGTCACACCTATACCTGTCGCACCATTATCCAGCTTGATATAGCTTCCCTCCGCTGCCTGCTCAACTTTTTCTCCATTTACCTCACGTTGATACTGGAGCTTGACTGGCGCACCCACTTCTTGTTTTTTAATGTACTCATACATCTCCTCACTACTTTCAAAGCTTTGCCCATCTACATGGGTAATCAAGTCTAATGAAAGCTTGAACTACTTGCTAGGTCTGTAACATAGGCTCCACCATACTCAAAATCTATCGGTTTTCTTGCAAGACGAAATGCTTCCCATATCGCGATGTTCTCCGACACACGCATCTGCATCTGGCTGATGATCTCGTCCTGCTGTCTTTTTGATAATGCTTGCTCTCTTGAATTAGCAGGATGAATGTCTGCGTATCGGTCAAAGATATTATAGATAAGAAGACTAACATTGGCAGGCGCAGTTTTTACTGTAGGCAGATAGAAACCTCCATCAGCTTTTACAGGCGCCTTGTGTCCCGAAACCTCAATGCTTTCGTTCAGAGGCTTAACACCACCTGGAATTTCGATACGATAGGGGAGTGGAAAGATGAGGAATACTGCTAGGAGTATTAAGGCGATTATCTTAATAAAAGTCTTTAACTTTTTAGGCAGATTCTTTTTCATAGGGCCTTTCTTCCTCTTGTCTTAGCAGGTCATTTTCACTTGCTCCTACTAACATGTAAAAGACAGAACATCTAAAAAAGAGAAGTTGCCCAGAAAAATATTTTTCAGTGCGCTTCCTCTCTCTTTTTATCTGTCTTTCATACTGCTTATGGTTGCGGTGTGTGTTGATTTTCAAGATGTGCCACGATAGCTTGTGCTGCCGTAGTATCATCTTCTGGAGCAGCAAGGAATTGATCTAAATCATCAAAGGAAACAAACTCACCGATGACATGGATGCTGTATCTCCAATCATGTTCAGATGCCCCTGGGAAATTGGCAGCCAAGTTATCATTAAATTCAGGTGTCTGAGCAATATCATCAAGAAGATAAGGTGTTGCCTCACCAGACTCTAGTGGCATTGCAAAGTAAGCCCAGCCACTTTCTTGGTCAATAATCCATGCTTGACCAACTCCGCGTGCTGGAACCGAGAGACTCAACCATTGTTGAGCTGTAAGTGGCGCACGGTCTTGTGTTAATACTGGTGTTGCTGTATGAGTATCACCAGTTTCTTCCCCTACTGGTCGGATAGAATTGGCTGTGTTACCTGTCTGCCAGAAGCCTTCTGTCCCATCTCCTGGGTGTGTTACACCATCGATGAGGAAGTCACGCGCATCCCCTGCTGCAGCTGTCTGGAAGTTATTTGGGTCCAGATTAAAGGTTGGCATGAAATACATGGTCATCCCTGGGACGCGATCCATTCCCAAGTTCCAGTTCCAGTAATCATTGAAAAGTGAACTGCGAGGACCTTGACGGTCATCTGTTGCATCTGTACCACCTGTTGCTGGACCTGGGATAAATGTTGTCCAAGTGTTCGAGTCATCAGGATCAACTGTTGGGTCAGCATCAACAGGCTGCCCTGCAACTTCCATATACTCTTTCAACTTGATACGAACAAATAGTGTATCTTGGCCGTAGTTTTCAGCAAAGATATCCTTGTTGCCAGAGTCACGGTCAAACTGGTCGTGGATACGTCCACCATGTTCTGGGACACGTTGCCCCTCAATATCATTCAAGGCACGTTGGCTAAATGACGTCCAAGCAAATGTACCCGCCAAGAGTAGAGCTGCACCCGCGGCTACAACAGGCCACAGTTTTCTTTTCGATGTTTTGTTTTTCATAAACACTCCTTATGTTTAGTAATTTTTTACTTTATTTTTTATGGTCTGACTTCGTCAGATATGCTATGCGTTTCGTTTTTATCAAAACGCCTTTTCTTTTTCCGGCCTTTGGCTGGTTTGCGTCCCTCTCTTTCTCCCAGTGCTTCATGGTTGCCTTGCTTTTTCTCACGGTGTACATGGAAGAAGGATAGGATATACTTGATTAGAACATCTAGGAAGACAAGGAAGAGAACAAAGGTTACAAAGGCCAACAGCATGTTCTCACGGATAAAGCTCAATATATGACCAATCAATGCACTGGAGAAGATAACCTTACCTATCACGTTTCGCGCATGGACAATCTCACTGTCAATCTGCCTATTGTTCACACCTTTGGTTTCAAAGCCACGCTGACCTGTCGACAGATGGTTTTCTCGGATACCTACGATACGGTGAGTGACCGTCCTCCCTTGCTCTGTGATGAAGGTGATATCATCACCAACTGCCAGAGATTGATGATCTACATCTCGCGTCATCAGAAAGTCACCACGAGCGTAAACGTCTCGCATACTGTCCGAAAGGACAATCATGGGAGAAAAGCCCGCAATGTTTCGAGGTGTCGTATCTTCAGATTGCGAGATAACAGCAGACTCGATAAAGATGAAAAGTGCTGTTAAGACGATATAGAAGATAATATTCCCCACCCATTTCCCTTTACCGGTTTTGGTTTCTTGAGGAATCACAAGAGGCTGAGTACTCCTCTGTCTTTCTTGCTCCTCCTTCTGAGCTTCCAACTGCTCTTGAAAAGCTTGCATCTGCAGTTGCAGAGTATTCTGCATCATGAGTAAAGTTTCTTCTTGCGGCAGCTCTGAAGTTTGTGGCAAGGGTTGAGCATAGTCCCCAGACGGCGGTGCCCGTCTCTGTGTGAGCTCTGCTGCTCGTTGAGCTGCAGCTTCAGCCTCTTTTTTGAGATCGTCAATTGTTTCTTGGGTAAAAGAAAAGCTGTTAGACCTTGGTGACTCGACCGCTGCTTCATGCGCCAGTTGAGTAACAGCCGTTTCCGAAAACTTCCCCCTTTCAGCCGGCTTATTTTTTAGCGCCTCAATCGTATTTTTCATTTTATGTGTCATTATAAAGTTTCCTCTTTTTGAACTTAATGGAGTAGATAACGTTAAATTCATGTTATTAAAATTACAAATGGATAAAATAGATTTCTATAATTTCTATATATTGCACTTTCTTTATAAAAACATTATATCAGAAATTTGTAAGAAACAAAAATTTAATAAGAAATTCATGTGGATTTTATGAATTTTCTAAAGTGAGAACAAGAAAAAAGTAGCCCCTAAGACTACTTTATTTAAGTGTTAATCCCAGTCCCCTGTTTCAAATTTCACGATATCTCCTGTATAGACATCAATGTAAAACTCATGAGTGAGACCATCTCTTCCACGGTATTCAAGTTCCCAAACGCGTGTGCCCGCTTCGCGCTCAATGCCAGAATGATTTCGGAAACTTGCATCAATATTACGGGACTGCAAATGCCTTTCGGCAATCTCGCGTGCCTCATCTAGACTGATCTGCCTTCTCTGCTGATTACCTTCTGGACCTTGTTCTGGTGCTGGTGCTGGTGCTCGCTCTTCCTCCGACGGCGGGGCTTGTGTTGGTGGACGATTTCTCTCCCTCTCCCTATCCTCTATCTGTCGCGGCGGCCCCTGCTGATGAGTAGTAAGCTGCTGCCGCTCTTGCCACTCCTCAATAAAGTCAAGCGCTATATACAAGCTTCCCAATAGTAAGACTACTGCAGCAGCAATAGATGCAATAATAATCCAAAATCGACGTTTATCCCTATCCATTTCTATACTCCTTCCTGTTACCTTTAATTAGAAAAAATTAAATCTCTTTCTTACCTATATTGTAACAGAATGTTACAATTAAGAAAAAAAGAGATACAAATCCGCACATAAAAAGTTTCATTTAAGAGATAAAATAGAGATAAATACCTTTATATTCCGCAATATTTATAAAAAATACTTACTTAAAAAGAATTTTTTCTCCCTTGAAACTTTCTATAAAAAACATGATAATGTTCTTGCATAGGCAATATTTGTTTTTTATAGAAAGGAGAAAGGATGAAAGAAGCTAAACTCTTCCCGCTCATCGTTAGTGGATGTGTTCCTGGTGGAGTATGGTGTCAAATGAAGTCCCTAGTATAAATCTTTAAAAGAAGATTATACTCCTACATTCCCTACGGCAGATACTTAGCTTTTGATGTTTTGCATGTTACTTCCCCTTAAAGTAAGAAAGCTTTACTTAAGCTAGCTTATCTGCTGTCATTGCCTTAAGCTCAAAAGAGAACTAAGCAAATTGCTTAGTTCTCTTATTTTTTTCTTTCTTGCACTGTAAAGTTAGAAGAGCAGTACTCGTAGAACCAAAGAACATTTTTGCTCTTGAAATCCAAAAGAGCCTCTATCAAATGCAAATTGGAAAGTTGTTCCCAAGGATAAGCCAGAGAGTCTTTTGACAGTTGTAGCGATAAGCATCACCAGATATCCACCTAATCTTTACCTAAAAGTCAAGAGACTTGATAAATCTGCTCTTTATCTCGGTGAGAGGTAAGCATATTGAGAGTCAGTTTTGATGAATATTGGTTTCAAACTTCCTAATCTAACAGGTGTTTGTCCATCTGGAAAAAACAGTTATAAGAAAGAAATACAACACTTCCAGCTTTCCCTCCTATTTTTAAAGACTTCAATCTAACACCATTAGCGATTTCAGTTTTTCTTTCTATATACAAAATGTCCCCCTAGCTACTAAAGGGAACATCTGATACTTAAAGACTTTTCACTGGTTCAAGAATTTTAAAAAACCACGGTAAGATGCTTTTTCGGTTATTTATCACCACGGTTTCGCATCACAAAGCCGGTTTGCTTTTCGCTACCCTGTGTTTTAGGTTTACGGTCTTTTTTGTAATATTCTCGTTTTTTATCGTCACGATCGCGCCAGTTGCGTTTCTTATCGTCAGCTTTACCACGGTAGCCACCTTTGCCACTGCGATTGTTACTCCGATCACGCCCGTAACGGCTTCCTCCTTTTCCGCCTTTAGCTTTACCCTTAAAGCCTTTGTTTTCCCCGTTAAATGGCAATGGACGCTCTGCTGTGATTTGGACTTCTGGCATCGTGTCTGGATCCTTCACACGGCTTTGAATAAGCATTGCAACGAGTTCTTTAACATCGTAATCTGCCATCAGTTGCTCTGCATCTGCATCAAACTTGCTTAACTTATCTTTGAGATTTTCCTCTTGTAGGTCACGTTTAATCTCATCCATAGCCACAGAAAGGCTGGCTTGATAAGCATCTTCTTTTGTTGGTGGACGCATACCCTTCATCTCTTTTTTCGTCAACTTTTCAATAGCACGAAGATAGCCCATTTCGTTGTAGCTGACGAAGGTTACAGAACGACCTGACTTACCAGCACGGCCTGTACGTCCAATACGGTGGACATAGCTTTCTTGATCCTGAGTGATATCATAGTTGTAAACGTGAGTAACCCCTGAGATATCAAGACCACGCGCTGCAACGTCAGTTGCAACCAAAATATCCAAATGTCCACCTTTAAAGTCACGTAAAACACGTAAACGTTTATTTTGATCTAGGTCCCCATGAATGCCTTCTGCACGATAGCCACGTAATTTCAAACCACGTGTGATTTCATCTACACGGCGTTTTGTACGCCCAAATACAATTGCAAGTTCTGGACGTTCAACATCAAGCAAACGCGTCAAGACATCAAATTTTTCAAACTCTTTTGTCTTGATAAAGTATTGGTCAATGCGATCCGCAGTCATTTCTTTAGCAGCCACCTTGACGTGTTCAGGATTTTTCATGAATTTCACACCAATTTTTTTGATGTCATTTGGCATTGTTGCTGAAAAAAGCAAAGTTTGACGTTCTGCTGGCGTTTTTCCGATGATGAACTCAATGTCATCAAGAAAGCCCATGTTGAGCATTTCATCTGCTTCATCAAGGATTAGTGTTTCAAGATGTGATAGGTCAAGTGCTTTACGCTTAAGCAAATCAACCATACGTCCTGGTGTACCAACAACGATATGGGCACCTGAGCGCAAGGCCTTGATTTGTTTTTCAATGCTTGAACCACCAAACACTGTACGTACTTTAAGCCCTTTAGATTTGCCAAAACGGAAGAGTTCTTCCTGGCCTTGCACAGCAAGTTCGCGTGTTGGTGCAACAACAAGGGCTTGGATGGCCTTGTTGTCTGGATTAATTTTCTCGATAGTTGGGAGGCCAAAAGCGGCTGTTTTCCCTGTTCCTGTCTGAGCTTGACCAAGAATGTCACGTCCTGAGAGCGCTAACTGGATAGTTTGCTCCTGGATGGGCGTTGGCTGCTCATAACCGATAGCTATAAGAGTCTCGACAATGCCTTCTGAAAGGCCTAGTTCGTTGAATTTCAATTGTTTCACCTATAATTTTCTAAATTTGCCCTTGGCAAATATGACGACCAAGCTCGAAAGCTCAGTTACAGGCGAAAAAATATTTGTCTTAACTCGCCTGAATATATAACTTGACTATTATATCATACTTTTAAAAATGTAAATGCTTACCATCTTTTCTTTTTTAAATTTTTTTGAAAGTAAAGGAAGAAAACAAAAAAAGCCCCAAAGGGCTCGACTTGTATCGGAAAAGTGGCTCTGTCAACTCTGCGGTGGT
>NZ_DKXK01000070.1:0-33646 GCF_002492185.1 Lactococcus sp. UBA7128 | reverse complement strand
GTCAAGAACGATAATTTTTTCAAGTTGTTTATCAGACAAGGGGGCCTCCTAAAAATTAATATTAAAATATTTTATCATAAAAGAGCTAATTATAAAAACGTTTGACACAAAAAGACAGTTATTTTAATTAAAGAGTAAGTTATTGTTATGCTATTTCAAAATTTCTTCAAATAAATTTTATCAATGTAATGGTTGGCAGCTTTGTGCAAGATGACTTCGGCGCGGTTACGTGTCGGCTCGATATAGTCGCGCAAGTTAGGCAGATTAGTATTTGTCCATGTTTGACGCGCGAGCTGCATCACTTCATCGTAAGGCATTTTCGTAAACTGATGATAATAGTTATGAGGATCATTTTCAGCAAGTTTGAGTAGGCTGTCAAACCGTTCCAAGTACCATTTTTCAATCAAGTCCTCATCAGCATCAACATAAATAGAGAAGTCATAAAAATCACTGACATAAAGAAGTTCACTCTGCGGATTTTGGAGAACATTTATTCCCTCTAAAATCAAAATATCAGGCTGGTCGATAATCTGGGTTTTATCTTCGATGATGTCATAAGTTTCATGTGAATAAAGGGGGATTTCGCATCGCTCACTGTTTTTTACACGATAGAGAAAGTCTAAGAGGCGTTCCATGTCATAACTTTCAGGGAAGCCTTTACGGTCTAACATGTTACGCTCTTCTAAAATTGCTGTAGGATAAAGAAAACCGTCTGTTGTCACAAGCTCTACGCTTAATTTTTTAAATTCACGGGAAAGGAGGAGCTGAACTAGACGCGCAGCAGTAGATTTTCCGACAGCGACAGATCCAGAAATCCCAATGATTAGTGGGGGCGTTTGAACAATTTTTTGTAAAAACAATCCTTTGGAGAAACTTAAATCTTCAATATTCTTTTTATATAAACGTACCAAATGTATTAATGGAAGATAGACGTCAATAACGTCTTGCAGTGAAATTTCATCATTGAGTGAACGAATGGCATCCAGCTCCTTATTTGTCAAGGGAACTATGGAAGACAGGTATAAATTTTGCCAAGTTTCTCGTGAGATTTCATCGTAATTAATGAATTTATTCATAAGGATATTTTAGCATATTTTCCTTTTGTTTAAAAAATTTGTAGAAAGCAGATTAGCTTGCTATAGAGAGTGCATGAAATGAAAAAATACTCTAGCTATAAAGTAAGAGTTTTTAAGTCCTTGATTACTATCTGTAAAGGTTTTCTGAGAAAAAATAAAATATTTTGTGATAAAATAAAATGTAATGGTAAAAACAAATATGTATTATGAAGACAACCGTGATTTAGCACATGACGTGCAGGAGCTATCGGTTGAACTTTTGGGCCTTCCCCTACACTTTCTGACTGATGCAGGTGTATTTTCTAAAAACGCTATTGATTATGGTTCACGTGTGTTGCTGGATAATTTTCAACCCGAAGGAGCGAAGACTTTGCTTGATGTAGGTTGTGGTTATGGCACACTGGCTTTAACTTTAGCAAAAAAATATGGCTTGAAAGCCACACTTGTAGATGTAAATAGCCGTGCTCTTGATTTAGCAAAGAAAAATGCAGATAAAAACAATATAAAAGTTGATAATATTTTTTTATCTAATATATATGATAATGTTGAACAAAGCTTTGATGCTATTATTTCAAATCCCCCTATTCGTGCGGGAAAAGAAGTGGTACATGCTATTTTATCTGATGCTTATATGCATTTAAATGATAATGGTCATTTGACAATCGTGATTCAGAAAAAACAGGGCGCGCCGAGTGCGCAAAAGAAAATGAATGTTGTCTTTGGCAACTGTGAGATTGTCGCGAAAGATAAAGGATATTACATTTTAAGGAGTTATAAGGAGAAACTATGACCTACAGAATGGTGGACCTGATTCAAAAAAAACGAGATGGTGGTCACTTTGAGAAAGCTGAAATCGATTGGCTTATCTCTGGTTATACGACTGGCGAAGTTCCGGATTATCAGATGGCAGCACTTGCAATGGCTATCTATTTTAAGGGTATGACGACAGAGGAAACAGCCAACTTAACCATGGCTATGGTTAAGTCAGGTAAAGAATTTGATTTATCTGCCATCCCTGGTGTGAAGGTAGACAAACATTCGACTGGTGGTGTAGGTGATAAAGTAACGATTATTTTGGCCCCTTTAGTGGCGAGTTTTGATGTCCCTGTCGCTAAAATGTCCGGCCGTGGTTTAGGACATACAGGGGGCACGCTGGATAAGTTAGAATCTATTCCAGGTTTTGAAATTGAAAAAACAGAAGAAGACTTTATCAGCCAAGTAAAAGATTCAGGAATCGCGGTGATTGGTCAATCTGATGATTTGGTTAAAGCAGACAAACTCCTCTATGCCCTTCGAGATGTGACAGCCACAGTCGATATTATTCCATTAATTGCAAGTTCTATCATGTCTAAAAAAATTGCTTCGGGCTCAAATGCCATTTTGCTTGATGTGACTGTTGGCGACGGGGCTTTCATGAAGAATATCGAAGATGCCCGACTTTTAGCGCGTACAATGGTTGACTTAGGAAAGGCTGTTGGTCGTGAAACAGTGGCAGTTCTAACAAATATGAACCAGCCTTTAGGATATGCCATAGGTAATCGTAATGAAATTACGGAAGCCGTGAATACGCTAAATGGTAAAGGAACATCGGAATTCCGTCACTTTATCGCTGAACTGGCTCAAATTATGCTTGGATTAGCAGGTGTAGAAAAAACTGTTCCAGAAATCATCGAAAATCTTGATAATGGTAAAGCTTATGCCAAATTCCTTGCCATGTGTGAAGCACAACACGGGGATGCAACAGCCTTCAATCATTTGACTGCAGAATTAAATGTGGCACATACTGTGGAAATCCATGCCGAGCGTGAAGGCTACATTACGCAAGAAAAAGCAATGGGTGTCGGTATTGTTGCGATGAAGCTTGGTGCAGGACGAGCAACCAAGGCAGATACAATCGATTTTGAAGCAGGTATTAATTTGGCTAAAAAAGTGGGTGACTTCGTCCAAAAGGGTGATTTTATCGCCACACTTTATAGTAATCGTGAAATTACACCAGAATTGATTACGGAGTTTAAGAACAATATCGAAATTTCTGACCAGCAAGTTCATGCACCTGAAATTTTGGAAATTATTCGCTGATGAAAAATGAACTTCCCCCTATTCCCACCGAAATAAAAGCTCTACAAAGTATAGCAGGTGCTGCACTTGGGGAAATTGGAATGAATCTTTGGGCACAGAATACGTTGCTCAAAATAGCCCTTTTTATTCTTATCTTTATCTCGGTTTATACGATGATTGGGATGCTGTACCTTAAAAGTCGCAAGCCCAAATAAAATTTTAATGTTCACAACTAAAGCGAACTTTATAGTCCGCACTATAAATAATAACTAGGAGAAGACCTAAAAATGAAAATTAATCAATACATTGACCACACTATCCTCAAAGCTGATGCTACACAAGAAAAAGTGCAAGCTATCGTTGATGAAGCAAAAAAATACAAATTCGCAAGTGTTTGTATCAATCCAACCTGGGTAGCATTTGCTGCTGAACAACTCAAAGATGAAGTTTCAAAAGTATGTACAGTCATCGGTTTCCCTCTTGGAGCAAATACTTCAGAAGTCAAGGCCTTTGAAGCCGCAGATGCAATCAAAAAAGGCGCAGACGAAGTAGATATGGTAATTAATATTGGTGCAGCTAAAGACGGTAAATGGGACTTAGTGGAAAGTGATATTGCAGCAGTTAATGCCATTAAGGATGGCCGTATCCTTAAAGTTATTATCGAAACAAGTCTTTTGACAGATGAAGAAAAAGTCAAAGCTTGTCAAGCAGCACAACGTGCGGGTGCTGACTTTGTTAAGACATCAACAGGCTTTTCAACAGCCGGTGCTAAAGTTGAAGATGTAAAATTGATGCGTGAAACGGTTGGACCTGACATGGGTGTTAAAGCTTCAGGCGGTATCCGCAATCTTGAAGATGCTAAAGCAATGATTGCAGCTGGAGCAAACCGTTTGGGATGCTCATCAGGTGTCGCAATCATGGAAGGTGAAACTGCCAATGCCAGCTACTAAAGAACTTATTGAAGCAGCACGTGAAGCAAGCAGTCATGCTTATGTCCCTTATTCACATTTTCCTGTAGGTGCAGCGTTGGTAGCTACGGATGGTAAAGTTTATCAAGGCTGTAACATTGAGAATGCGAGCTTTGGCTTAAGCAATTGCGCAGAGAGGACAGCTATTTTTAAGGCCGTATCCGAAGATCATTTGGAATTTTCAAGTCTGTATATTTATGGAGAAACTGCCGCTCCCATCAGTCCTTGTGGTGCATGTCGTCAAGTGATTTCAGAATTTTGTGATGCAGATATGCCTGTTTATTTGTTGTCCAAGTCAAAAGAAGTGAAAGCAACAACTGTTGGGGAATTATTGCCGTATTCGTTCCAAGAATTGGAATGATAAGCTAAAATTACCTGTAAATTTGCTATTTCCGAACAAAGATGCGGATAAATTTCGCATTTTTGTTTTTAGCTTGAATTAATATATAAAATAGCTTAAAATAAACTTATAGATAAAATCTCTTATCTTGTAAGAGTTTAAAAAAATTTTAAAATTTGGAGGAAAACGTTTCTATGAAAAAACGTATTTTCGCAGTTGGTGCTTTGGCACTTGCATCAGTAGCAGTTTTGGCTGGTTGTCGTGGGCGTGATGCAGCTTCAGGTGGTGAAGCAAAAACAGATCTCAATGTAGCGATGATTACCGATACTGGTGGTGTTGATGACCGTTCATTCAACCAATCAGCATGGGAAGGCTTGCAAGCTTGGGGGAAAGAAAATAACCTTTCAAGAGGTAAAGGCATCAACTATTTCCAATCAAACTCAGCTTCTGACTACACAGCAAACTTTAACTCAGCAGTTTCTGGTGGTTATAACCTAATATTTGGTATTGGTTTTGGTCTTCAAGAAGCAACTTCACAGGCTGCTAAAAACAATCCAGATACTAAGTTTGCCATCATTGACTCTGTGATTGAAAACCAGCAAAATGTCGTTTCTGCAACATTTGCTGACCAAGAAGCTGCTTATCTCGCTGGTGTTGCCGCAGCTAAAACAACCAAGACAGATCACGTTGGTTTCATCGGAGGTGTTGCCTCAGACATCATCACAGCCTTTGAAGTTGGTTTCCAAGAAGGTGTTAAGTCTGTCAATCCAAACATCAAAGTAGATGTTCAATATGCTGGTTCATTTAGCGATGCAGGTAAAGGTAAAACAATCGCATCAGCTATGTACTCTAGCGGTGCAGATATCATCTATCAAGCTGCAGGTGGTGTAGGAACAGGTGTATTTACAGAAGCACGTGTACTTAATGAAACAAAAAACGAAGCCGATAAGGTTTGGGTAATCGGTGTTGACCGTGACCAAGAAGCAGACGGAAACTTCAAATCAAAAGACGGTAAAGAATCTAACTTTGTCCTAGCTTCTACACTTAAAGAGGTTGGAAATGTCGTCAAAGACGTCTCAAACAAGGTAAAAGATGACAAGTTCCCTGGTGGCGAAATTCTTAAATACGATTTGAAAAACTCAGGTGTCGATCTTGCGCGTAACAATACTTCAGACGAAGCATGGAAAGCTGTTGAAGCTGCCAAACAAAAGATTATTGATGGTGAAATAACAGTTCCAGCTAAATAATTATACCAATTATGTAAACCAGCTATTGTAGCTGGTTTTTTATTTAAAATTGGTATATAATAAGTAAAAAACGGTGCAAAGGGAGACAGCATGCAGAGAAGTAACCTTCCGAATTATGTAAGGATTCATGATGCGATAAAAGAAGAGGTTGAAAAAGCAGTTTGGAAAATTGGAGAACGCTTGCCGAGCGAACGAGATTTGGCTGAACGTTTTGGTGTGAGTCGTATGACAGCACGGCAAGCAGTGACTTCACTCGTTGATGAAGGAATTTTGGAGCGCCGTGTTGGAAGCGGTACTTATGTAGCGAGTCGGCGAGTTCGCGAAAAGATGCGCGGGACAACCTCATTTACAGAGATTGTCACTGCTCAGGGTAAAACACCTTCTACAGAACTTCTAAGTTATCTCAAGACATTACCTAATGAAGTTGAGTGCGAAAAGCTACAGATTACTAAAGACAGGGCAATTATTCGTATGGAGCGTGTCCGCTATGCAGATCAAGTTCCTATTTGCTACGAAGTGGCAAGTATTCCTTATGATTTGGTGAAGCCTTTCGAAAAGAAAAGTATCACTTCTAACTTTTTTAATACTTTAACCCAGGCAGGATATGTGATTGAGCATAGTCAGCAGATTATTTCAGCTAAAAAGGTAAGTACAGAAGTAGCTGAATATTTAAAAATAAAATCCGGTGATGCTATTTTAGGATTGACACAGATTTCATACTTATCAGATGGCTGCGCTTTTGAATATGTATTGTCGCAATATGTTGGTGATCGCTTTGAATTTTATCTTGAAAGATAGAGTGAAAAAACCTTTATTCAGTGTCGCTGATGCAAAATCTCAGTTTATTTATGCACATAAAAATGGAACCACTTAAGCGTGTGCGGTTCCATTTTTTATTTTCACAATTTGTTGTCAATTTTTAGCAGTTTTACTTTCATAAAGCTTTTTTACAAGGTAACTGTGAAAGTTGTTCCTTTACCGGGAACACTAATCACATCGATATGTCCTTGTAGCTCTCTTACATTTTTATCAACGATTGATAATCCAAGTCCTGTTCCTGTCACTTGTGTTCGGCTTTCATCCACTCGATAGAAACGCTCAAAGATTCTAGACTTTTCAATTTCTGTCAGACCAGGTCCATTATCAGTTACGGTGAAAATAACTTTCTTCTTATCTTTATGGAGACCGACAAATATCTTTCCATGCTCATCGGTGTATTTTATAGCATTTTCAATCAGATTTTCAAAAATACTGTGCACCATTTGACGATTTGTCACTTGGGAAATATTCGAAATTTTTGTCTGGAGGAACAAGTGCTTTTCATCGAGTAACGGTTGAGAGGTGCTTAGAATCTCCTCGACAAGGGCTGTAAGATTAATTTTTTTCTTTTCAATGTGAATGTTTTGTTTGGTCAAAAGCAGAGTATCCTGAACTAAGTCAATCAGGCGAGAACTTTCCTTACTGATAATCTTCGAAAATTCTTGCCGGTCAGCTTCAGGAAGAGAGTTGGCTTTAAGCAACTCAGCAAAGCCTTTGATTGAAGTCAGCGGTGTTTTTAACTCATGACTGACGTTCGCAATAAGTTCATTATGCGCATTAAGAGTACGTTTAAAAGCTGTAATATCAAGTAGAGTAACTAAGAAGCGATTGTCCAAATCAGGAAGCGGTGAAATACGGACTTGATAATAGGCATTTATATTTTCGAAATAGAAATCCTTTTCCTGAGTTGTTGGATTAAGCATCTTATCCACCAAGAAAGTTAAGAAGTCCGCATAAGGACTGAAAATGTCGAGATTGTGTGTGTCTGCAAATTCATTTTTAAAAGCAGCATTTGTTTTACGAATCTTGCCTTTGGCATTGTAAATAAAGATGGGAAACTGGAAGAGCTCAATAAATTCGTAAATATTTTCTTTCTTTTCACTGTGCGACAAAATCTGATTTTGAATATATTCGCCCAAAGAATTGAGAGCAGATGTCACTTTGTCATCATTTTCACTCATCAGATAGCTCTGTGTTAGAGGACTACGTTCAATATTCTTTATTTTAGCAACAATATCCTGTGTAAAGAGATAGTTACGTCTGGCGTGAACAAAAACATAGAAGGCACAAGCAAGATAAACGAGTGTAGCAAAACCTCCCACCATCAGATTAGTGAACCAAGGGGAGGTACGACTATCAACAGCATGGAGATATGCGGTTATTACACCGTCTTTACGTATTGGACTGGTGATTTCGATAGAGTGACGAGTGACGGCTTGTGCATATTCAGCTCCCGCGTCAATCTTTTTAGTTTCCTCATTTCGTGTGCTTGCAGGCCAATACTGGAACTTGCTAGGTAGAGCGGAATCAGGGTGCTCTGAAAGGAATGTTTTAGTCGTTTCAATCGCGTGTAAAACACGGTTTGTATCTGTTTTTAGAATCTGTATGTTGAGAAAAACGAGCAAAGTTACAGTCGCAACAAGATAAATAACTGTCGAAATTACAATGTTTTTAAGCTTTATTTTTTTCATCAGAGAAGTAATACCCAAATCCTCGTTTTGTTTTTATAAATTGATTGTCTAACTTTTTACGAATCTTACTGATCAAAACGTCAATAGTCCGTGTTTCTGCAGCAGAAGATATTCCCCAAAAATGTTGGAGCAATTCTTCACGTGAAACAACATCACCCGAGCGATCAATCAAAAGTTCCAAAATTTCGAATTCACGCTTGGTCAAATCTAAAGGCTTTCCATCAAATATACAAACTTTTTTTGTAAAGTCTAGTTCTAGACGATCGAACTTTACTTTGGATTTTTCCAAAACTTTTTCATTTCCTAAAGTCTGATTATAGTATTGATGACGACGAATGAGCGCATTAGCCCTTACGATTATCTCTTTTAGAGGTGTTGCCTTGTCCAAATATTCATCAGAACCCGAATTGAGTCCTGTCAGTTTCATTTCCTCATCATCTCGTGCGGTGAGGATCAAAATAGGCGTGAAATTCTGTTTTTTACGTAAAATTTCCGTCACCTCAATACCAGAAAGCTCAGGCATCATCAAATCCAGCAAGATAAGGTCGTAATGATTTTTCTTAGCTTTCTCTAAGGCTTGCTTTCCACCGCTGACAGTTGTAACCTCAAAATCATTCTGCCGAAAGTTGTAAGAAAGTAAGGTTAAAATCGAACGATCATCATCCGCAATTAGAATCTTTTTCATTTCTCTATTATAGCATATGTGTAGCATGACAATCATTGATTATTATCTAATTTAAAGTGCAGATACTGTTTTTTTATGAACGCGTAGCTAGCTGTTGTTCATTAGAACTGGAAGTTTGTGTTTGACCGGATAAGTTATATCTGTAAAGAGAGCCTAACATCTATAGAGGTGTACTTATGATTACAGCAAGAATTATGATAGAATTATAAAAGATAGGGAATTTATGTTATGAATAAATTTGAAAATGAATGTTAAAAAACAGACATTTTCTTAGAATGCCAGGAAGTTATGGAAATCGAAAAAACAAACCGTATGAATACGCTTTTTGAGTTTTATGCGACTCTTTTGACAGACAAACAGATGAATTATATTGAACTGTATTATGCAGATAATTACAGTTTGGCTGAGATTGCTGAAGAGTTTGATGTGAGTCGTCAAGCCGTCTATGATAACATTAAACGCACAGAAAAAGTTTTGGAAGGTTATGAAGAAAAACTCCATCTCTTTTCCAACTATGTCGTTCGAAATCAGCTCATTGATAAACTTTTAGAAGAATATGCTTCTGATAAACATTTAACTGGGGTTTTACATGAAATCCAGAAAATTGACGAAGATGAATTTTAAAGAAATACGCAAAGGAGCTTGAAAAATGGATATACGTATTATTATACCGCTTGTTATGTTGATAGTAATCTACTTCGGAGTCTGTTTTTACAGTCTTCTGAAGAGTCCAAAAGTGAAACACCTCCCTAAATGGGGCTGGGCACTAATCTGTATTATTTCTATACCTTTAGGAGGAATAGTTTATTTTACTTTAGGAAGGGATAGACATGAATAAAATCATCGACATTGAAAACCTGACGGTTTCGTTTGGAAATTTTGAGGCTTTAAAAAATGTTACTTGTTCCATTGAGGCTTATCCCGGTATTATTGGTTTGATTGGTCCAAATGGTGCTGGAAAAACAACCTTGATTCATGCTATTTTAGGTCAGCATAAAGCCAGTCAAGGAAAAATAAGGTTAGCTAATCAGGCTTTAGCTTATTGTCCAGACACACCAGAATTTCCTGCCCATCTTACAGCAAAAGAAGTTCTCCAACAAAGCTGTGCTTTACATGAGAAGCCAGAAAATGCAGAACAAATTGAAACAACACTTGAAAAGGTAGGTTTGGTAGATTATCCCAGTAAAAAGGTCGGCGGCTATTCACGTGGGATGAAGCAGCGCTTGGGTATAGCAGTTGCTCTCTTGCTTGATCCGGTACTGATTTTTCTTGATGAACCAACAAGCGCCTTGGATCCTATTGGTCGCATTGAAATTTTACAACTTATTATGGAAGTAGCACAGGAAAAAACCGTAGTTGTTTCAAGTCATCTCCTTGCAGATATAGAGAATATTGCGGACAGACTTCTTGTTTTGAACCATGGTCAATTAATTTTTCAAGGAAAGCTTCATCAATTTATTGAAAACAGTCAGATGGATGATTTTGCAGAGCTCGAAATCAAAAGTGAACAAGTCAAGCAAGAAGTGATGGATATTCTTCAAGTGAATGATATTGAGTTTTATCCTGAAATTACTGGAAAATTGATGGTTAAAAGCGAATACACTGAGAAGCTTTTACAAGTCTTCCCTGATATAGGTGGAAAGATAAGTGTCTATCGGGCAACAAGTAACAGTTTGGAGCTGGCCTTTGAACGGGCTATTATGGGGGTGAAAAATGAAAAGATTAATTTTTCTTGAAACAAAGATATGGTGGCGCAGTGGTCGTCTGGGAATTCTTTTCTTTTTGTTTATCTTTTTCGGTATTACTTCGCCTGTTTTAATTTATTACATGAAGGAATTTTTATCAGCCTTTGGTGGGACAGATGGCACGATTATTCTTATGCCAGATCCTAATTGGAAATCATTAATGGAATCTTATTTTAGTAATACTTCTCAAATTGGCTTGTTTGTTTTAATTTATTTTGTTGCTGATACCTTTAGGATAAAGAAAGAGAGTTCTTTAGGGCTTTATTATTCGACAGTGGCACGAAATTCCTTTATATTACAAGTGCCAAAATTTATTCTTGCTTTTTTTGTGACTGTGTTAAGTAACTTTATGGGTCTTGCTAG
Source organism: Lactococcus sp. UBA7128 (assembly GCF_002492185.1). NCBI lineage: Bacteria > Bacillati > Bacillota > Bacilli > Lactobacillales > Streptococcaceae > Lactococcus > Lactococcus sp. UBA7128. The sequence goes on along the minus strand of NZ_DKXK01000070.1, from coordinate 22,654 downwards.
TGCAGCCTATGTAACCTGGGTTTTCTTTCCAACTATGGATTTTGGAAGAGTTTTTTCGGCAAGTGTACTTCAAACTTTGGCTTTACTCACTCTGACGGTGTTTGGCAGCGCCCTTGTTGTTTGGACGAGAAAAACTTTTCTGGCGGTTGTCTCTGTACTTGTGCTTGTGGTTCTTAGCTCTATTTTACAGACCTTGAGTGACGTTTCTCAATGGTTGCCATTCAGTCTGCTTTCACCCATTGATGTTTTAAATGCGCCGGATAAGGTAAATTTTGTGACAGTTGCTCTTTGCATTAGCATTATATTTTTATCACTCGTGGCTATCTTAGCACGACCACTGCGCGTGAAATATTAGATGACTTGTGTTATAATAAGTACTTGGAATTCATTCCACCGTAACGGGGGCGTTACGGATTCGACAGGCATTGTCGCGCATGAACTGCAACTGGTGGTGATGTCACCTAAATCCATCGCAGATAAATATAACTGCTAAAAATAACACTTCTTACGCACTCGCTGCCTAAACACCAGCCTGCGTAGCTGATGATCGTTCGCCGATGGCGTTCTGAAGCTCTAAACCTCAGTCGGATACGTTTTTATGGTGGCTTTACATAAAAAAAGAGATTTTAAAGCATCGCAAATTTCTGCTGTTTGAGACTGGCTTTGGAAATTTGTTAAATGAGAGAAAGTCCTATGGTTGTAGACGTTGATGTAGCAAGGTGTCTGGACAGGGGTTCAACTCCCCTCGCCTCCATTATATATATCACTACTTTATTGTAGTTTAAGAAAACCGCTCTATTAAGCGGTTTTTGTTTTTGTACTTTGCTAAATAATGATAACTAAACTGATAACTAATAACTAAAAAAACAAAAAACTAGCTGAAGAAGAGCTAGTTCGAAAATAATATATTCCAGATAATTACGTTAAAGGCTGTTTTTTGTGGTCTTTTTGTCAAGAGTGACAGCAGAATAATCTTCTCTATATTCTTCACCAAAAGCGCTAAAGTATGTAACTTGCCGTTTTATAAAGTCAACTTCATATCTGATAACTCCAGCTTTCCAGGCGGCAGTTAGAAATTCAGAAAAAGTAATTTTCCCTGCTTGATCTGCACGTAATGCTTTGATGAGTGCTGCTTGATCAAATGTTGGGCATGGACCAACACGACCAATTAGCGGTGTGCCAGGATTTATGAGTGATTCTGACTCAGAAAAATAGAAGCTATCACCTGAGGGAAGATGCCAAATGTTTTTAATAATACCTTCTTGCCTTAAACATTCCGCAAGATAAGGAAAACTATTGACTTTTGGCTGAATCTGATTAGCTCTGAGTATCGCTTTTTGAAGGTTTTTTGAAATCATTTGCATAAGCTCTTTTCTACACCGATATTCATGATGTAATTAAATCATATTTTTAAGAAGAAGTAAATCTATTTAAGAGAAGTTATAGGGAAAGTCGAAATTTTAAGTAACAAAAAGGCATCTACTTAAACGGTGAAGTAGATACCATCACGAGGAATATTCATCCATTGCTATGAGCTCCTTATGCTAATTCTTCCAAGTTGTGCATTGCTTCTTCAATGGTACGACCAAGACCATAAACTTCTGGATTATTGGTCAAAAATACTTTAAAAATATCTTTTGAAGTATCTAGAGATACACTGTACTTGAAATTTTTATTTTTGTTAGTGAATGTCATAATGCATTCTCCTTTCTCTTTATATTGACGAAAGGACACTATAACGAACATAACGAAATTCCATTAACATTGTAGCACATTCTTTTTAAAAGCACAAAAAAACCGTTTTAAAATTTCAGATAAATTCTATGACGTTTACAATTCACTAAAATAAAGTGACAAAATTGTTAGACAGCTTTCAGAAGTTATTGTAGAGAAATCTAGATTAAAACTCATGAGATAATTGGCGTGAAAAATATGAAAGAGTGTCTTAATGCACAGTATGAAAGTTTTTTTAAGGAAATAATTTCGTTTTTGAAAAAATAAAATGTACAATAGAACTATAGATAATAACATCAAAGGGAGGAATTTAAAATGGATAACCATTATAAAAACATCTTGGTTCCAGTTGATGGCTCGGAACAGTCCTATAAAGCGATAGATGAAGCAGTACGTATTGCTCGTATGAATCAGGCAAAATTGCATGTGCTTACAGTAAAAGATCTCAATAAGTATTATGGCGCAGTTCATAAAGGCATTTTAGAAACACCGGGCTTGGACCAACTTGCACAAGATATTCTAGCAAACTGTGCAGATATTATTCGTGAACAAGTTAAATATGAAACTTATGAAGTTGCAGGTAAGCCTAAGCTAAGTATTGTTAATTTCGCTGAGGAAGAAGCGCATAAGATTGACCTCATCGTAATCGGTGCAACGGGCACAGACATGTTTGATCGTTTGCTTGTAGGCTCAACAACGAACTATGTTGTTAATCACGCACCATGTAATGTTATTGTAGTCAAGAAATAGAATTTAGCATGTTTTTCTTCCAATAAAATTTTGATAAAATAGTCAAGCTTCCCGAGGTGGAAGTTTTTTTATAGGTGTACAAAGAGAAAAAAGCTGTGATATAAAAATGGTGTTCAGGGGCGATTATGGCACTTTTTCATAAAAGTAGAAATGAAAACAAAAAGTCTCACATGCATTACTTTGCTGGGCGTTAAGACGAGAAAAAATATTGTAAGCATGCTTGATTTTCAGAATCTCCGTATGGAATATACCGGAAAAGTTTGACTTTTTAATTTTTTATGGTTCAATAGTAATAGGCTAGATTATTGAGCTGATGTATAAATGAAAGAGGATAAACGGATGATTGAAAATATGCTCGATTGGGTGGCAAGTTTGCCGCTTTGGCAAGCAACTTTATTTTTATTTATAGTTGTTTTCTTTAGGGCACAAATGACTTTTGGACTAGGAAAACTCATTCATATGGGAATACTGAAGACAAAATGGGGGAAAAATGCAGAGAAATCAGAGGAAAATCAAGCAGGAATGCGTGCACTCCAAAAATATGGTTGGCCGGTTATTCCTCTAAGTTTCTTAACAGTAGGCTTCCAATCTGTAGTGCAGCTTGGAGCCGGTATGTTGAACTGGAAATGGGGTAAATACACACTTGTGGCTCTTCCAGGCTATCTAATTTGGGGATTTGTCTATGCCGTTGGAGGACTGACACTTTTCCGTTCGATTGCTAATGGTTCTATTGGTTTATTGATTCTTTTTATCATTATTGCATTGTTACTTTGGAGTGCTGGTAGCTTTTTGATTAAAAAACTAAAAACTAATATTTAGTGCCATGTGATTATATATATTTTATTGGCTGTCTTTAATAAATAAAAGAGACAGGGACAAAAGGTCTAAAAAACGCTTAACTAGGTGTAAAAGAATATCCTAATTGAGCGTTTTTGTTTTGCATAAATACAGATAAAGTTTTATTTTTGGTTAAAATTGAAAATTTGGGCCTTGTCAAAGCTATATGTTGTTAATGCATGAGCTGCATCACGTTTGTCTTCAATCACGCTAATATATTCAGCAGCTGCTTGAAAATTTTGGAAATCATTATTGTCTAGTACAAGTGTCTTTTTAGTAGTACTTGACTCACCTAAGACAATATATTCCGTTGCTGCAGCAGTAAAAATTTTCCCGTTTTCATCTGTAGCACTTGCTGCTTTAAGATCAGACGTCCATAGTGCGGGAGTTTTTGAAAGTGATGTTACATGTTTGAAAGTAAAATCATTCCCTTTTTTATTTACATAATTGACTGCGTGAGCAGCTATCAACTTCTCAGCGGAGTTTTTACTCAAAACTAATGTATCTGTTTTGGAGTTATATTTTGCTTTGATATTGATAGAATCTTTGATGGAGGAGTGGTTATTTTCTAGTCCCTTTTCTAAGCTTTTCTTATCTTTGCTGTATAAGATTATGCCGTGGACAGGCTGGTGAAACAAGGCCACGACCTTGTTAACAGCAAAATATCCTCCAAGGATGAATAGAAGTAAGACAGGAATAATCCAGATTTTCTTTTTCGACATGTAAAGCTCCTTTTCTTTAAGTTATCTTTATTTTAACAAGCTTTGCTGCTGGAAAACTTACTCTTCTGTAAGATAAAATAAACCGCACGATTGTGCGGTTTATTTTTGAATTAGATTTTCAATCAGCATAGAGCTTTCTTCAATCGAACGCTTACTGACATCAATAGTTTCAATCCCTAACTGTTCAAAAAGAGTTTCAGCGTAAGCAAGTTCTTCAAGTATACGTTTTTCATCAGAGTACATTGACTTTGTTTTTAAGCCTAAAGTCTGTTCTCTAAAGCTTCGGATATTGCTTAGACTTTCGGATGTACTGGTTAGACCAATAATTTTATGAGGATCAACTTTAAAAAGTTCTTTTGCCACTTCAACTTCAGGAATAATCGGTAGATTTGCAACCTTGTATCCTTTGTTGGCTAAGTACATGCTCAGAGGAGTTTTAGAGGTCCGTGATACTCCCAGAAGGATGATATCGGCATTTAAGAAGCCTTTAGGATCCTTGCCATCGTCATATTTTACAGCAAACTCAATAGCAGATACACGATTAAAATAAGCTTGATTCAGGCGATGAACACTGCCAGATTCTTGAGTGGGATGTTCACCAGATAGATTTTCGATGATTTGTATGAGAGGAGACATGAAGTCCACATAGGGCAAGCTATGCGTTTTGGAAAACTCTTCTACAAAGTCTACTAAAGACTTATCCACGAGAGTAATCGCTACGATAGCCTGTTCTTTTTTCGCATCATTTAATATTTCTAGAAGTGACTCTTTGTCATTTGTAAAAGGATAGAGGTGGACATCTGATAAGTCTACAGTTGGAAATTGAGCCACAACAGCAGAAATGATTTTTTTGGCAGTTTCTCCGACAGAGTCTGTGATTAAATAAATTTTTATACTTTGCATTTTTTCCCCTTTAGTTTTCATCTTGAATCTTATTGCCTGTCTGAATGAAGGCCTTCATAATATGCTTGATTGAAATTTTACCGATTATTTTTTTTGAGCCTTCTTTTTCGACTACGGGTAAGCTGTCGACTTCATAGCGTGAGAGGATATTTCCAGCTTCAAGAAGGGTTTTATCCGGACCGATTGTGTGAATATTTGGCATGCGTGTCATTATGACAGCGACGGGTGTTTTCTCCAGATTGTTTCCAGTAATGGAAAAACGAAGGAGATCTTTACGAGAAAGAAGTCCAGCGAGCTCTCCTTCCTCGTTCTTCACATAGATACTGCCACTATCATATAAAAAAAGGCTTGTGGCGGCATCATAGATAGACATATTCTGCTCAATAATCAAGGGTGACGTCATATAGTCTTCTACTTTTTGGGAATAACAGCTCTCTAAATAAAGAGGATGAATCTTTTGACCGGTATAAAAATAGCCCACCTTTGGCTTTGCATCAAGTAAGCCAGTCATCGTAAGAATAGACAAGTCATTTCTCAATGTTGCACGACTTAAGCCGAGAGTTTGAGCTATTCTTTCACCACTAATGGGTTGTTCTGATTTTACAATATTAATAATTTCAGTTTGTCTTTTTGTGAGTTTCAATACGAGCTCCTTAATAAATAGGACATACTATATATTATAAGAGAATTGTTATAGAAAAGCAATATATGGGGGAATAAAAAAATAGGAACTAAAATCCACAAAAAAAGAATGCGATTACAAAAAAAGCTTGACAATATATATGACATACTATATAATGTATTTGTTCGTTAAATAGTATATCACATTTATAGAGGAGACAATTATGTCAATGGGAAAGAAACGCGTTTATGATTTTACTCAGGGATCAAAAGAACAAAAAGATCTCTTGGGCGGAAAAGGAGCGAATCTAGCTGAAATGACCAGCATTGGTTTGCCTGTTCCTCGCGGTTTTACAATCACAACGGAAGCTTGCTTAGAATATCTGAATTCAAAAAATTTGGATGCAGAACTAATTAAAGAAATAGAAACGCATATTGCACGTTTAGAAAAGGAAACGGGAAAGAAATTTGCGGATAATGAAAATCCTCTTCTCGTTTCTGTACGAAGTGGTTCAAAATTTTCAATGCCGGGTATGATGGATACTATTTTGAACTTGGGGCTGAATCATCAAAGTGTTGAAATTCTTGCCCAGAAAACAGGCAATCCAGTGTTTGCTTACGACTGCTATCGCCGTTTAATTCAGATGTTTGGAGATGTTGTCAAAGCTGTAGATAAAAATCTTTTTGAAGAAGCTTTAACGGACTATAAGATGAAACATGGCTATACATCTGATACCGAAATGCAAGCAGTAGACTGGAAACAGATTATTAAGCAGTTTAGTGAAATTTACCTGAAGGAAGTCGGTGAAAAATTTCCGCAAGAGCCAGTAGAACAACTTTATGCAGCAGTAGAAGCAGTCTTTACTTCTTGGAACAATCCGCGAGCAGTCACTTATCGCCGTATTCATGATATTCCAGACACATTGGGGACAGCAGTGAATATTCAGGAAATGGTCTTTGGCAATACAGGATTAAAAAGTGGAACAGGTGTGGCTTTTACACGTAATCCAGCCACTGGAGAAGGAGGCGTCTTTGGAGAGTTTCTGATGAATGCTCAAGGAGAGGACGTTGTTGCAGGAATCCGGACACCGCGACCTATCCAGGAACTGAAGGAGGATAATCCTGATATCTATAGACAATTTGAAAAAATCTGTCAACAACTAGAGGCGCATTATCAAGATATGCAAGATATAGAATTTACTATAGAAGAAGGTAAACTCTTTATTTTACAAACACGAAATGGAAAGCGTACTGCCAAAGCAGCTTTTAAAATTGCGACTCAGTTGGCAGAGGATGGTGTAATAAGTAAGAAAGAAAGTTTGAAGCGTTTAACGCCTTCTATGATTACTCAGCTTTTACATCCAGTATTTGATGAAAAGTCACTTGCACAAAATCAAGCAATTGCAAAAGGTTTGCCAGCCAGTCCTGGTGCAGCCTATGGAAGGGTTTATTTTAATGCTCAAGATGCTCAAAATGCACATGAAGCTGGTCAGAAAGTCGTTCTTCTCAGAACAGAGACTTCTCCAGAAGATATAGAAGGAATGCTTGTGAGCGAAGCCATTGTTACTTCTCGTGGGGGAATGACCTCGCATGCTGCAGTTGTTGCGCGTGGGATGGGAGTTTGTTGTGTTGTTGGGTGTGAAGCACTTAATGTTAATGAGAAGCGAAAACAGGCGCAGTATGGCACTCAAATCATAAAAGAAGGAGATATTGTTTCGGTAGATGGTACAACAGGAAATATCTATCGAGGTGAAATTAAACTTGATAAGGCACAAGATTTAGAAATTCTAGGAAAAGTTCTAAAATGGGCTGCTGAAATAGGCGACATGAAAGTTAGAGCTAATGCAGAAACAGTTGATGATATCAAGACAGCTTTAGATTTTGGAGCAAGTGGGATTGGCTTGGCACGCACAGAGCACATGTTTTTTGGTAAAGAGCGTATCCTTGAAGTGCGTAAAATGTTTCTTTCTGAAGAAGAGATGCAGCGCAAAAAATCCCTTGAAACTTTAAAAGAGTATCAGAAAAAGGATTTCTTAGAAATTTTAAGTCTAACGGAAGGTATGCCGTGCACGATTCGACTTTTAGATCCCCCTCTTCATGAATTTATGCCTAAAACGAAAGAGGAGTTTGAGGAAGTTGCAAAAGCGTGTGGTCAGTCTGTAGATTTTATTATTCAAAGAGGAAAAGAATTAGAAGAATTTAATCCGATGTTGGGACACAGGGGCTGCCGTTTAGCTGTGACGTATCCAGAGATTTATGAGATGCAGGTTGAAGCAATCATTGAAGCGGCATTAGATCTTGCTCAAGCAGGAAAACAAGTGAAACCTGAGATAATGATTCCTTTAATTTCAGAGGAAAGAGAGCTAACTTACCTCAAGGAACTTCTTGAAAGTAAAATTCAAAAGCTTTTTAAGGAAAGCGGGAGAGAGGTTGCTTATAAGATCGGGGCTATGCTTGAAATACCAAGAGCTTGTTTGACAGCTGATAAGTTGGCATCAGCTGCACAGTTCTTTAGCTTTGGTACCAATGACTTGACACAGCTTACTTATGGTTTTTCACGCGATGATTCTGTGAAGTTCCTGCCTGAGTATATCGAAAAAAGGATTTTGCAAGATGATCCTTTCCAACATTTGGATCAGGACGGTGTTGGGGCATTGATGAAGACTGCGATTGGACTTGTGAAACCAGAATATCCTGAAATCAGCTTTGGTGTCTGTGGTGAAGTTGGGGGTGATCCCGAAGCTGTAACTTTCCTCAAAAAAATAGGTTTAGACTATGTTTCCTGCTCACCATATCGTGTGCCAGCTGTACTTTTGACTATTGCACAGAGCAGTACAAAATAAGCAAGTAAAAAGTCTGTGCAAGCAGTAAAATCTAACTGCTCTTAGCCAAGATGACAAACAAAAAACGCTTAGTCTCGCATTTTTATGCATATGATTAAGCGTTTTTTCATTTTTGGAACTTTTCCCAATTTATTTTGACAGCTTATTTTAGGTCCCCCCAGCGGTTCAAAAGAACAGTTCCGATAATGAGAACCAAGATTGCGGAGCATTGTAGAAAAAGGCTCAATTGAGACGTCTCGTGATTTGAAATCAAGAGTCTTACGATAGAAGCTACAGCAATATAGATATATTTTTTTATTGTAGGGTGATCGTTATCAGCCAGGTAATGTATAATTAACTCTAGAAATTCTAAGAAGAGAAAGAAAGTCAATATGCGGTCAATAATATCATAGAAGCTATAATCAACAAAGCCCGTAGAAAATGACAAAAGGAGCAGCCAGATCTCTTTAAACATGAGAAAGGAAATAACGAGTCCGAGTAAACTTAGGCAAACTTTTATAATGACATTAAAAGTCTTTGATAAAAAATTAAATTGAGCCAAATTATAACCTCCGCTTTATTAGTCGTAAAATTTTATAATATTAGTATAGCACAGGAATAAAGCTCTTGAGGGAGATGTTGTCTGAAAAATAAGCGAGCAGCGAGAGTGCGAAAACTTCTGAAGAAAAGATAAGCATTAAGGTAGAAAGTTTATTTTTTCTAGTTGGTGAAAACACTGTCAAGTTTATAGCAAAAAATGATATAATACTATTGTGACATTTGTGTTACGAATTTGAAATACATAGAAAAAGGAGTCCTGTATGGATAATAAGGAAAAAGTACTTCACACATTCAAAAACTCATCAGAAATGTTAGATGCGAAAGCTGTAGCTGAAGCGACTGGAATTGAAAAATCAGAAGTAAGTAAGCATATTGTTAAATTAAAAAAAGAAGGGAAACTTGTTTCTCCTAAACGCTGCTTTTATGAAGCGGCTAAATAAGTGGATGCGTCTTGTTTTAGAATCTGCAAGACTTGCAGAAAGTAATTTGTTTAAGGAAAGAGAAAAACATTATGATCAATCTTTGTAACATGCTCTATGTATCGGATGTACAAAAGCATTCCGAATTTTGGACTAAAATCGGCTTAACTGAGCTCAGACGTCAAGGTTCAGGTCAAGAGGAAACTGTGATTTTCGCTGTGGACTCACAAGCTCCAAGTGCACGCATTCAACTATGGAATATTGAATTTATTCGACAAAATTCGCCTGAGGTGGCTGATATGAAAGGCTCAATGCTTTTTACTGTAGATGATTTAGAAGAATGGCATGCGCGTGTAGCTACTGCCACAGACAAGGTCATCCCTATCAATAATTTCCAAGGCATGGTTAACTTTAACTTTCAAGATCCAGATGGAAACTACTATGCTTTTGCTGAATCAGAGTTGCCAGAATAAATAAGCGTTAGTAAAGTCTTTCTAAGGAAGGACTTTACTGTTTTTGGTCTCCAAAAAGAGGTCGATACAGAAGTCTCAAAATATAAAAAAATGTTTAATACAGGGAGTTTTAAGATGATTAAAGAAAGTTTGTTGGCGCAACTTGAGGTTTCATGGGCTTTATTGGAATATCACTTGAAGGATTTATCTGCAGCTGAAATGAATTTTGAAGTAACACATCCGAGTTTATCAACCAAGGGTTTTCCAGAGACAGAAGCTTATGATATCGGAATGCCAACCATTGCGTGGACTATGTGGCACATAGATTTTTGGTGGTCAATGGCTCTGGACTATAATTTTGGCAATGGGCGTTTGACTGTGGAGGATATTGACTGGCCGCGAGACGTAGGTACAGCATTTTCAAACTTAGCAGACTTAAAAAGCCAGTGGGTCAAGTGTATATCCGAAATGTCAGAGGAAGAGTTTGCACGTTCCAAAGAGGGACAATGGCCGCTTCAAAATAAGCCTTTTTATGAGGTTGCAGGTTGGTTGAACTTAGAATTAATGAAAAATGCTGCTGAAATTGGAAGTGTCCGCTTTGCCTATGGAGTTAGGAAGGAAAAATAATTCGAGATAGAGCGTTTAGTTACAAGAAAAATTCGAAAGAAAACAGATTTGGAGCACTGGTGAAAATCAGTGTTTTTTTAATGCAGGGAAGGCAGTGGGGAAATCTTGGCAAATGAAAAAGCTTAATGAGAAATATTTGGAGCAGAAGTTATTAATTTTATTCAGAGATACTGTGAGATAATTTTGGAAAATCTATTATGTCAGAAATAACACAAATACATAATGGCGAAGGGAGGTGAAAAATGATAGAATAATAGGGTTGAAACAAAACTATGTAGTGGATGGAATATTTTAAGCAATACGAGGGATGTCAACTGGCTTAGCACTGGCAGCTCTTTGCAAGATAATGGTTTAAAAGAAAAACGGGCTGTGAAAAAAACAATTCCTCGCTTGAAGAAATAAAAACGAAAGGCTGTAACTCTGGTTATAGCAAGGTATAGATATGGGTACAATCCAATGGTTTCCAGGGCACATGTCCAAGGCCCGCCGTCAAGTACAAGAAAACTTGAAATATGTTGACTTTGTTATTGAGCTAGTAGATGCGCGCTTGCCGATAAGCTCACGTAATCCTATGTTGAATAAAATCATTGGCGATAAGCCACGCTTAATCGCGCTGAATAAGGTAGATTTGGCTGATAGAAATGCCGTGAAAGGCTGGGTGGATTTTTTTGAAAAGCAAGGCATTATCGCTTTGTCTATTAATTCGAAAGAAGAACATACAGTAAAACGTTTGACTGCTGCTGCTAAAACACTGATGACTGAAAAGATTGCCCGAAATACTGAACGTGGTATTCAGAACAGTGCATTGCGTACGATGATTGTTGGTATTCCTAATGTCGGGAAGTCAACTTTGATGAATCGCTTGGCAGGGAAAAAGGTCGCTGTTACAGGAAACAAACCAGGGGTAACCAAGGGGCAGCAATGGCTTCGTACCAATAAAGAACTGGAAATCCTTGATACACCAGGGATACTTTGGCCAAAATTTGAAGATGAGCAAGTGGGGCTGAAGCTTGCGTTAACAGGAGCTATTAAAGATCAACTTTTGCCAATGGATGACGTGACCATCTTCGGGTTACAATATTTTTTGGAAAATTATAAAGAAGCAACCATGAAACGGCTCCGAATGAAAGAAGAAGACACGGCTTTGGAAATGCCAGAGTTAATCATGGAGCTCACGAAGCGTTTCGGTTTTCGTGATGATTATGATCGATTTTATCAGATGTTTGTTAAAGATGTTCGGGATGGCAGGATGGGCGAATACTGCTTGGACAAGGTAGATGACTATGCAAACAATTAAAGAAATAAAAGAGCATTTAGCTCATTTAACGTGCATTAGTGATGTAGAGGCTTTTCTTGAAGACCCTCGCGCAGGTGTTAAAGCAGCTGTTAAACGCCGTAAAAAAGAGATTTTGGCAGAACAAGCTGAAGAAGAACGGCTTGAAATGATGCTTAGTTTTGAACGACAAGCCTATGTACAGGGCTTTAATTTAGTCGCCGGAATAGATGAAGTTGGACGGGGACCTCTAGCAGGCCCAGTTGTAGCAGCAGCAGTTGTTCTGCCTAAAAACTGTAAAATCAAGGGACTTAACGACAGCAAGAAAATTCCCAAGTCTAAGCATGAAACCATTTTTAATGAAATTCAAGAAAAAGCCTTAGCCATAGGTATAGGTCTAGTGGATAATAAAACAATTGACCAAGTGAATATCTATCAAGCAACTAAAAAAGCCATGCTACAAGCAGTAGAAAGGTTAGGATTGCAACCTGATTATCTTTTGGTTGATGCAATGGAGTTGGATATTGCTACACCACAACTTAGCATTATTAAAGGAGATGCCAAATCAGCAAGCATTGCGGCAGCAAGTATCGTCGCTAAAGTGACGCGAGATCGTATCATGGAACAGTATGCACAGCAGTACCCACATTATGACTTTGAACATAATGCTGGTTATGGCACAGCTAAACACTTGGCTGGACTTAAAGCCTTCGGTGTTACACCAATACATCGTAAAACTTATGAGCCCGTTAGAACAATGATAAAAAAATAAGCAGGTCATTCTGTAGTGACCTGCTTATTTTGTATAGTATTTATCCATGATTTCTAAGCGCAAGCCATTTATTTCATCCAAAGCGGCAGTTAAACGACTTCTAAGGAAAATACTCTCATCACGAGTGATGATACCATCATAAATAACTTGGGGATAGTCAGTATTTACTTGGAGTATTTTGTTTTTCATTTCTTCTAAATTTTCTGTGGTTACAGGGATATCAAGATTTACTGTACGATCTTTGTAAGAAAAATTTTTCAATGATTCAATATTACGATTAGGTATGAAGGCTGTAGCTCCGTCATCTGAAATTAAGGTAATGGACCGGATACCTACAGATGTCACTTCTCCTTCAATACCTAGGTTTTCAAATCGAATCCAGTCACCAACATTGATTTGATGCTCAACAATAATGAAAAAACCATTGATGATATCAGCTACCAAATCTCGGCCAGCAAAACCAAGTGCAACGCCTAAAATTCCAGCTCCAGCAAGAACATTAGCTACAGGGACACCTAAAAGTGAAAGGATTGTATAGACCCATAGAAAGGCTGTGAGGTAAGTCAAAGCACTTTTACTTAAACGAGCCAAGGTCATAATGCGAGAAGAGTCAGCCCAAGAGCGCTTGCTGTAATTTTTAAAAAGATAGTCGACAATACGGATACTGATTCGATATAAGATAAAGAACAAAAAACTAACTAAAACAACATAAATGAGTTTATCAAGAAGAAGCTGCCCTAAATCTTGAAAGTTAATTCTAAGAGTATTCATTTTATTTCCATTTCTATAATTTTCTTATGACAAACGTATGAATAGCAATCTTGATGGAGTTTGCCCATTTTATAAGTGGTACAAGTTTTCATGGTTTAAAGAACTTTTTTCGTTCTCATAATTTCTCCATGCGTTTGTCGTATAATTTTCTGAATTTACATTGAAATCACATTCAAAATAGCTTATAATTAATAATTATAGCAAATACTAAAAAAATTTTAGGTGATGAACTTTTTAGTAAAACATCTATGGAAAAATAAGGGAGGACAAAATACAATGACAACTAAATTGGATTGGGAAAACTTGGGTTTTGAATATCGAGAACTGCCTTTTCGGTATATATCACACTTTAAGGATGGAAAATGGGATGAGGGGAAACTAACAGGTGATGCAACGCTGCATTTATCAGAAGCTTCGCCTGCACTTCACTATGGTCAGCAAGGCTTTGAAGGACTGAAAGCCTACCGAACAAAGTCAGGGGACATTAATCTCTTTCGCCCTGACCGCAATGCCGAGCGTCTCCAAGCAACAGCGCGACGCTTGCGTATGGCAGAAGTACCTACAGAAAAATTTATTGATGCTGTCAAGCAAGTGGTAAGAGCCAATGAAGAGTTTGTTCCTCCTTACGGAACAGGAGCTACACTCTATATTCGTCCCTTAATAATTGGTGTTGGCGGTCTTGTGGGTGTAAAACCAGCGGACGAATATATTTTTACTGTTTTTGCCGTTCCTGTTGGTTCTTACTTTAAAGGCGGCCTTACTCCGACAAACTTTTTAGTTTCAAGAGATTATGACCGTGCAGCGCCACATGGCACAGGTGCAGCCAAGGTTGGTGGGAACTATGCTGCCTCCATCGAGCCAGGACAAAAAGCACATGAAGCAGGCTATTCAGATGTGATTTATCTTGATCCCGCAACACATACTAAAATTGAAGAAGTTGGTGCTGCTAATTTCTTTGGTATCACAAAAAATAATGAATTTATCACCCCTTTGAGCCCCTCTATTTTGCCCTCAATTACAAAATATTCCTTGTTACAACTGGCAGAAGAACGTTTAGGAATGACGGCTATTGAGGGAGATGTCTTTGTTGATCAGCTCGATGATTTTGTTGAGGCGGGAGCGTGTGGGACAGCAGCCGTAATTTCTCCTATTGGTGCTATTGATGACCAAGGGAAACGCCATGTTTTCTATTCAGAAACAGAAGTTGGTCCTGTGACCCAGAAGCTTTATGATGAGTTAGTTGGCATACAGTTTGGTGACAAAGAGGCACCAGAAGGCTGGATTTATAAGGTGGATTAATACTCAATGCCCGTAACTCGCTAAAGCGAGAACGGTCAAACGCAAAGCCCTCTGGGTCTTTGCTAGAGTCTTACTAGACCTCAGCGAAAAAAGATTGTTTTCGCTTTGTCAGGTCGTACTCAATAAGCGTCGCTTGCTAAAGTATGAGCAATCAAGTGCTTCTTTCTATGGGAGGATAGAAGCAGTAAATATTGTAGGCTGTGATATGCTCAATGAACGATTGAAACATACAAAGAACACGACAAATGAGCCTAAATTTGATATAATAAGGAGAAAAATTTCGAAAGCGATTTTATAGCTTTCTTGTAGGAGAGTATTAATGAATTTATTTGTTGCTATTTTACTTATGCTTGTCTTTGCTGTTGCAGGTTTTGCAGGTGGTGCTTGGTTTACACAAAAGCAAACGAAAAAACTCTTGATGGATAACCCACCATTGAATGAAGATGCAGTGCGCATGATGATGGGATCCATGGGACGCAAACCATCAGAAGCACAAGTACAGCAAGTGCTTCGTCAAATTCGTAGTGCAGCAAAACAAGCAGACACTAAGAAAAAGTAAATTTTGGAGGTATTTATGGACAACAGACCTATTGGCTTACTCGACTCAGGAGTTGGAGGTTTGACCGTTGTTCGCGAGATTCTCCGTCAATTACCAAACGAAGAAATTGTCTATATCGGTGATACGCAACGTGCGCCTTATGGGTCACGCTCAAATGAGCAGATTACTGCTTTCACTTGGGATATGGTCAATTTTTTGCTTTCCAAAAATGTAAAAATGATTGTTTTTGCTTGTAACACAGCAACAGCGGTGGCTCTGGATGAAGTCAGAGCAGCTTTGGATATTCCTGTTGTTGGCGTTATTCTTTCTGGTGCTTCAAGTGCAATTCAGAAAACAGTCAATAAGAAAGTAGGCGTAATTGCAACGCAAGCGACAGTTAATTCTGGACAATACCGCAAAGTTATTCAGTTTAAGTCATCCAGCGTTGAAGTTCTCAGTCTGGCGTGTCCAGACTTTGTCCCTTTAGTTGAGTCAAACCAAGTTGATACAGAAACCGCGAAAAACATTGTAGCAGAAACCCTAAGACCAATGGTTGGTAAAGTGGATACTTTGATTTTGGGTTGTACCCACTATCCATTGCTACGCAAGCTTATTCAAAAAGAGATGGGACAGGATGTTCAACTCATCGACAGCGGTTCAGAAACCGTGCGTGATATCACTGTTTTGCTTAACTATTTTGCCCTTAACGGCGAGGAGCGCGACAGTATTAGACATCGTTTCTACACAACGGGTGATGCAGGAGCTTTTCAAGTAATAGCTGATCGGTGGCTAGGTGTAAGAAAGATAAGAGCAGAACATACGGAACTTTCTTCAGAAAGAATATTGCTTATTGCAACACGTACTGATGGAAAAACGAGGGAGTTTAAACGTCTCTTTGAAGAGTTTGGCTATAAAATTAAGAACCTCAAAGATTATCCTGAACTGCCAGATATCAAAGAAACGGGTATGACTTTTGAAGAAAATGCACGTTTGAAGGCGGAGCAAATTGCAGCAATCACTGGTCAAGTCGTAATCGGTGATGATTCGGGTTTGTGTGTCGATGTTCTCGGAGGATTACCAGGAGTTTGGAGCCATCGTTTTGCTGGCCCCAATCCTACGGATGAAGAAAACATTGCAAAACTTCTCCATGAACTCGCATCAACTGCAATTACGCCAGAACGACGTACTGCGCATTTTCATACGACACTAGTCGCTGCTTATCCAGGCCAAGAAAGTTTAGTGGTCGAAGCAGACTGGCAAGGTCGTATTGGCCTTACGCCGCAAGGAGAAAATGGCTTTGGCTACGACCCTATCTTTTTAGTAGGAACATCTGACAAAACAGCTGCCCAGCTTACTGCTGAGGAAAAAAATACAGCATCACATCGTGGTCAGGCTTTGCAAAAACTAATGGCAGAGTTGCCAGAATGGCTGGAGCACATTAAAAAATAAAGCTCTACTTAAGCTAAAAGGAGTCTTCGATGTTTATCGTAATGAGTGATTCACACACTGATCGTGAAATAGTTAAAAGAATCAAAGAAAAGTATGAAGGTACAGCTTCAGCTTTATTTCATTGTGGCGATTCTGAGTTACCGAGCAATGATGAAATATGGAGAGGCATTACCGTAGTCTCAGGAAACTGTGACTATGATGAGGGCTACTCAGAAGTGAAAATGGTGGAGGTTGAAGGAAAGAAAATTCTCATCGCTCACGGACATCAATTCTATGTTGGATTTGGGCTTGAACGTTATTCCTATTTTGCCGAGGAAAAAGGAGCTGACATTGCGCTCTTTGGGCATATACATCAACCTGTGGCACAGATTATAGGAAAGACTTTGTTTATTAACCCAGGCTCTGTCAGTCAGCCGCGTGGGAACATAAATATAAAAATGTATGCTGTTGTTACGATACTTGACAACGGTTATAATGTTTCTTATCGTGATTTGGAGCACAAGGAAATTCCAGATTTACAGTTTACTTTTAATCTGTAGAAAAATAGGTAGGGTAAAAATGATTGATAAAGCTATTGAAAAATATTTCTTAGGGCAGAGTGAAACCTTTATAAAAGCTGCTGATGATGTTGCTGTCTTGTTTGATGAGCACAATGTTTCACATGCAAAACTTTTATTGAGTCAGTACAAATACTCTAGGGTGCCAGTGCTTACTAAAAATAAAGAATATGTTGGAGTTGTAGGTCTTGCAGACATCGTTGAGTTCGAAATGGGAGAAGATTTCTTTTATGAAAAATCAATGAATACACGTATTTCAGAAATTGTCGACACTGGAGTAGAAACAGTTAGCCCATCTACATCCCTTGAAGAAATTCTACATAAGTTGGTCAAAGAACCTTTCTTACCTGTAGTAAAAAGAACGGAATTTGTTGGCATTATTGCACGTCAAGAAATCTTGAAAGCTATCAATGCTTTTGCCCATGAATTTAGTAAAGACTATGATATTATCAAACGAAATACCTAATTTTTTAGCCAGTAAAAACTTCTCAGAAAATACAAAATCAAATTATCTTTACGATTTGCGGAATTTTGCAGAATTTTTTGAAAAGAAAAGCATTTCCCGGGAGTCGCTCTTACTTTATCGTCAGTCCCTAAAAAAATTGACAGTAGCTGCACAACGTCGTAAAATATCAAGTGCCAATCAGTTTCTGTCTTATTTGTATGAAAAAAATTTGCTGAAAGAATTGCACAAGATTCAGCAAGTGAGTGCAAAAAAGAAAGCAGTAAAACAAAAAGCAGAGCTTAAGAATCTGTCAGCGATTTATCGGCCAGTAACCTCGCCGGGGCACTTTTTAGCTTTCCTCATTCTTGAATTCGGATTGACGTTTGCAGAAATTCAGCAATTGCGTTGGGAAAATTTCAACTGGAAGTTCAAAATTTTAACGGTAGAAAAAGCGGGCTTGAAAAGAGTATTACCTATTCGAGATAAGTTTGCTCTCTACACACAGAGAATTAATAATGCAGATGAGCTTTTTGTCAAGTCGCGTCAGTTTCTCTATCTCGAGCTTAGAAAATATACAGATATGACGGCAAAAGAGTTGCGAGAGCAGTATATTTTGAAGCAAGTTAGAGCAGGGAAAACTGTCTATGAGTTGGCAGAAACTCTAGGTTTATCTACAACTACAACCTTAGAAAAATACTATAAATGATTGAAGAAATAAAGATAAAAATCAATGATTTTGAAGGTCCTCTCGATTTACTTTTACATCTGGTTGGACAATATAAAGTTGATATTTTTGAAGTGCCTCTGGTTCCGATTATTGAGCAGTATTTAAATTTTTTGAAGACTATGAAGACTTTAGAGCTAGAAATTGCCAGTGAGTATATGGTAATGGCGAGTCAACTTATGCTCATCAAGTCTCGTCGTCTTTTGCCTACGGTTGCAGAAGAGTTCATAGAAGATACTGAACAGCTCGAACAGGATATTTTGGCTCAAATTGATGAATATAGGAAATACAAGGCCTTGTCGCAAGATATTGCACAAATGCATGAAGAACGTAGCCAATTTTACTCCAAAGCAAAAACAGAAATTATTGGTGAAGATGCTGTACTTTTACAAGATTATAGCAGTTTGGATTTGTTTTTGGCTTTTAGCAATGTTTTGGAGCTGCACAAACAATCTTTCACGGATGAAAATACAACGATAGAAGCAGAAAAATTTTCCATCTCTGACAAAATTGTCGAATTATCTGCTCTCTTTTTAAAGAAAAGCTCTTATACCTTTAGCTCACTATTTTCGAAAAAAACATCTAAGGAAGAACTGCTAACTACTTTTATGGCACTTTTGGAGTTAATAAAAACACAACAAATCACGTTCAAACAAGATGAAGTTTTTGGTGAAATTCTATTAGAAAGAGGTCAGGATGGACAAGCTAAATAAAACAGCTGTTTTAGAACTTTTGCTTTTCGTTGCAGGTGAAGAAGGACTTGAGTTGAATCAGCTGTCAGAGCTTTCTGGTATGAGTAAGTTTGCTTGTGAACAACAAATAGAGCGTTTGGTTGAAAAATATCAAACAGATCAAGAATCCGCATTGACGATTATTGAAACGGCTGGAAAATATAAGCTAGCCACAAAAGATATATTCGCTGATATTCTTAAAAACTATGCCAAAACACCACTTAACCAGAGTCTCTCGCGCTCTGCCTTGGAGGTTCTTTCGATTGTGGCTTATAAACAGCCGATTACACGATTAGAGATTGATCAATTGCGCGGTGTGAATTCCAGTGGGGCACTCTCTACTCTACGGGCCTATAACTTAGTAGAAAAGACGGGAACACTTGAGGTTGTCGGTCGTCCAGGTTTGTATGAAACGACAGAATTCTTTTTAGATTATATCGGAATCAATAATCTTTCAGAGTTACCAGAAGTTGATGAAAGTCAGTTTGTGGGAGAGCAGCAGGTATTATTTAATGAAAATGGGGAAATAAATGAGAATCAATAAATTTTTGGCACATGCAGGTGTGGCTAGCAGACGTAAGGCAGAAGAGCTCATCTTATCAGGAAAAGTATCTGTTAATAATGTCACAATGACTAACTTGGCTTATCAAGTAGAGGCAGGAGACAGTGTGGAAGTAAACGGTGTTGCCGTTTATAATGAAGAACCTGTTTATTATATGCTTAATAAGCCACGCGGCTATATTTCTAGTTCAAGTGATGATAAGGGGCGTCAAACAGTTATGGACTTACTTCCTAAAGGAAAAGAACGCATCTATCCTGTCGGTCGTCTGGACTGGGATACGAGCGGTCTCTTGCTCTTAACAAATGATGGAGAATTTACGAACCTGATGACACATCCTCGACACGGTGTTGAAAAGGTTTACATTGCTAAAGTTGAAGGGCAAGCCAATAAAGAAAATCTTCGCCCTTTAACTCTGGGGATGACTATTGATGGGAAAAAAATAAGTCCAGCACGTTATGAAATTATGAGACAAGATAAGGTGAAGAATAGTTCACTGGTTAGTTTGACCATCCATGAAGGACAAAATCATCAAGTTAAAAAAATGTTTGCGGCAGTCGGCTTACCGGTTCAAAAACTAAGCCGCGTCCAATATGGCCCCTTAAATTTAGAGGGACTAGCACCAGGTCGTTACCGTCGTTTAAGTAAAAAAGAAGTTTCTCAACTGATGAATGCAGTTAAACAATAAGTGATTTCCGAACAATATTTATAAATATTTGAAAAAAATTTATTTATCGCGATCTTTTCTTGATTAAAAAAATAAAATACGTTATACTATATCAATATTAAAAAATCTTATTTATACTTAGAATATGGCTGAGTGTCTCTACCCTGCACCGTAAAAGCAGGACAATAAGAGGATTTTTTATTTGTGCAGTATGGCTTTGAATGTAAGTGTTCATGTCTTGATTGATGCCTTATAAATCATATCTTCTTTTGTCGTTTAGAAATGCTCTACCTTACCAGGTAGGGCTTTTGTATTTGCTAGAGACGAGCAGTTCTTAGGTATAAACATTTAGGAGAAATCATGAAGTTATTAGAAAATCGTATCGTACGTGATGGACAAGTTCTTGGAGATCAAGTTCTAAAAGTTGATAGCTTTCTTACTCATCAGGTTGACTATGAACTGATGAAAGCAATCGGACAACGTTTTGCTCAGGTCTATAAAGATCAAGACATTACTAAAGTTGTAACTATCGAAGCCAGTGGTATTGCGCCAGCGCTCTATGCCGCTGAAGCACTCGGTGTACCAATGGTTTTTGCAAAAAAATCAAAAAATATTACAATGAACGAAGAGCTACTGACAACAGAAGTCTTTTCATTTACGAAACAAGTGACTTCTACAGTTTCAATCTCTCGTAAATTTATTTCTTCTGAGGATAATGTATTGATTATTGATGACTTTTTGGCCAATGGTCAAGCTGCATTAGGGTTAGAGGAGCTCATCAAGCAAGCAGGGGCGCAAGTGGCAGGCATTGGTATTGTCATCGAGAAGAGCTTTCAAACAGGCCGGCAACTTCTGATTGATAAAGGTTTAACAGTAACTTCCTTGGCTCGCATCGAAAAATTTGAGTCAGGCAAAGTTGTATTTGCGCCAGCAGATGATGCTGTCTGGGATTAAGAAGGAGTAGAAAAAATAATGTTTAAGATAAAAAGACAAGCCAACGGTCAAGCAGCAGTTTTAGGTTTACAGCATCTCCTTGCGATGTACTCAGGCTCAATTTTGGTGCCCATTATGATTGCCTCTGCTCTCAACTACAGTGCAATGCAGTTGACTTATTTGATTTCAACGGATATCTTTATGTGCGGTTTAGCGACCCTATTTCAACTTAAGATGACCAAGAATTTTGGTATCGGGCTTCCTGTTGTTCTGGGTGTAGCTTTTCAGTCTGTTGCTCCACTCATTATTATTGGACAAAAACATGGTGATGGCGCTATGTTTGGTGCCCTAATCGCCTCAGGTGTCTTTGTTATTGCAGTTGCAGGTGTTTTTTCTAAAATAAGGAAATTTTTCCCTCCTCTGGTTACAGGTTCAGTTATTACAACGATAGGACTGACTTTGATTCCTGTTGCGGTTGGGAATATGGGAAATAACGAAGCAGCACCGACAACTAACAGTTTACTGCTTGCAGGATTTACTATATTAGTGATTCTCCTTGTCCACATTTTTGCTAAAGGCTTTATTCGCTCGATATCTATCTTGATTGGTTTAGTTGCAGGTACTGTTTTAGCAGCTGGCTTACATATGGTTGACTTTTCAGCCATTAATCAAGCTCCTTGGGCACACTTGCCAGTTCCTTTCCGTATAGCGATGCCCCGCTTTTATTTAATCGACTGCCTGATGATGATTATCATCGCTATTGTTTCTATGGTGGAGTCAACAGGCGTTTACTTAGCCTTATCTGATTTGACAGGTGAAGAGTTATCTGAGAAACGTTTACGAAACGGCTACCGTTCAGAAGGTCTTGCTGTTTTGCTTGGCGGTATCTTCAATACCTTCCCCTATACTGGTTTCTCGCAAAATGTAGGTTTGGTTCAAATGTCAGGAATAAAATCACGTAAGCCAATCTACTTTACTGCAGCTTTTTTAATCGCTTTGGGATTGATTCCTAAATTTGCTGCCATTGCACAGCTTATTCCAGTACCTGTACTTGGTGGGGCTATGCTTATTATGTTTGGTATGGTTGCCATGCAAGGGGTAAAAATGCTTGGCACAGTTGATTACAAAGACAACCAAAACTTGTTTATTGTTGCTATTTCAGTAGGCATGGGGGTTGGATTTAACTCAAGCAATCTATTTGTTAGCCTGCCAAGCTGGGCTCAAATCTTCTTGTCTAATGGGATTGTCGTTAGTACAGTTTCAGCCATTCTTCTTAACTTAATTCTAAATTCTAAACCTGAAGCAGAAGCTGTAGTGAATGCTCATGAAGTAAAGGTGAACTGAAGTTTCTATCGTCTATAAGCTATAAATAAACGCTCAAGCTAGTTTGAGCGTTTTACTGTTCTTCGATAAATTTACTTTTTCAACTGCCACAAAGTCACCTACTCGTCAATTTGGCCCCCGCTCTTCTCATCAAACACTCATTTC
>NZ_DKXK01000088.1:0-24744 GCF_002492185.1 Lactococcus sp. UBA7128 | reverse complement strand
TCACGTTTGTACGCTACTAAAAAAGACACCTCAGTGCCTTTTCTTATTTTTTAATCAAAACAAATCTTCAAAGAGACTTAATTGGTTATCCTCTGGCATTCCGTCAAGTATTCCCAGAGATTTCATATTATCAACAATGGCTTGAGATAGTCCTCCTCGTTTACGAAGCTCCATGATACTTAAAAATTCACCATCTCCCCGGGCTTCAACCAATTGTTTCGCAACGTTTTCGCCCAAGCTGTCCATCGTAACAAACGGTGGAATGAGTGTATCCCCATCAATAACAAATTCTGTGGCTTCACTACGATAAAGGTCAATCTTGCCAAATTTATACCCGCGTTCAAGCATCTCATTGCAGAGCTCTAAAGTTGTCAGCAAAGATACTTCAGTATTTGTCGCATCAAATCCTTTATCTCGAATTTCTTTCATCTTCGCCTTGACTGCATCCAATCCTGCACTCATGGTCGCTATATCAAATGTAGTGGCACGGATAGAAAACCAAGCACAATAGTACAGAATTGGTTTATGCACCTTGAAATAAGCAACACGAAGTGCCATCATAATGTAGGCTGCCGCATGGGCTTTTGGAAACATGTACTTGATTTTCGAGCAAGATTCGATATACCAATCTGGTACACCATGCTCTCGCATTGCTTTAATATATGTTTCGCGTTCTTCTGCTCCAATTTTACTCCACATTCCTTTGCGGACACGCTCCATAATGTTGAAAGCCATGGACTCCTCTAAGCCCGAGTGAATCAGATAAACCATGATATCATCGCGACATCCAATCACACTGGATAGATCAGCAATCCCCGAACGAATCAACTCTTGAGCATTCCCTGCCCATACGTCCGTACCATGTGAAAGACCAGAAATCTGTAATAAATCAGCAAAAGATTTTGGCTTAGCTTCAGCAATCATATTCATGGAGGTAAAAGTTCCCATTTCAGGGATACCTAAAGTTCCCAACTTAGCCCCAAGTTGTTCCTCAGTAATTCCCAGTGACTCAGTTCCTGTAAATAGCTTCATCACTTCTTTATCATCCATTGGAATATCTTGTGGAACAATCCCTGATAAACTTTGAAGTTTTCGAATCATCGTAGGATCATCGTGCCCAAGAATATCTAATTTTAAGATGTTATCATGAATAGCATGAAAGTCAAAGTGTGTCGTCTGCCACTCTGCTCGCGTGTCATCTGCAGGATATTGAACCGGTGTAAAGTCATAAACATCCATATAATTAGGGATTACAATGATTCCTCCTGGATGCTGTCCTGTTGTTCGTTTTACCCCCGTCGAGGTCATCGCCAGTCGATCAATTTCAGCATTGCTATAAAACTGATTATAATCTCGCTCATAGCCCTTGACAAAACCAAAAGCTGTTTTTTCAGCAACTGTACCAATCGTTCCGGCCCGGAAAGCATAGTCTTCTCCAAAAATCTCTCGAACATCTAAGTGAGCCAAAGGTTGGTCATCACCTGAAAAGTTCAAATCAATATCGGGAACCTTGTCTCCTTTGAACCCCAGAAAGGTTTCAAAAGGAATATCATGGCCATCCTTCACTAATTTATGCTTACATTTTGGACAATTCTTATCCGGCATATCGTAACCTGAACCATAGCTGCCGTCATCGTAGCATTCAAAATACTGACATTCTGGACAGCGATAATGCGGTGCAAGAGGATTAACCTCAGTGATTCCAATCATGGTTGCGACAAGTGAGGAACCGACAGAGCCTCGTGAACCCACTATATAGCCCCGCTCATTTGAACGACGCACAAGCTCTTGGGAAATAATATAGACTACTGAAAAGCCATTACCTATAATTGAGCGTAATTCTTTTTCTAAACGCGCATCAACAATGTCCGGCAAGGGATTTCCATACCATTCATGGGCCTTCTCATAAGTCAGACGGGTAATACGTTCCTCCGAACTTTCTCCTCCCTCAAATGTCATTTTTGGTGTATAGAGATCTTCCCTCACAGGAGTGAGCTCCTCAAACCGCTCTTCCATCTTTTGAGTATTTGTGATAACAATTTCACGCGCTATTTCCTCATCTAAAAAGCTAAACGCTTCCAGCATTTCATCTGTCGTACGGAAGTGAGCTTCTGGCAATGGTAGAGGTTTTGCATGTTCACCATGTCCTTGTGTCCAGTTTATTTCCGCCCCTTGCCCAAGTGAACGAACAATAATTTCACGATTGATTGCTTCTTCGGGGTTTATATAGTGTACATCTCCTGTTGCTAAAACAGGTTTCCCCAGCTTTTTCCCAAGTTTTATTAAGTCCTTGAGTGCTTGATGCAGTTCTTTTTCATTTTTGAAACTTCCACCAACGACAAGCGATTGATAAAGTGCCGGAGGCATTACTTCAATAAAATCATAGAACTTCGCAATTTCTAGAGCCTCTTCAAAAGTTTTATTTGTTATCGCTTCAAAAACTTCACCTGATTTGCAGGCTGATCCTACAATGATTCCTTCCCTGTGCTCCTGCAAAACAGAACGCGGAATACGTGGAACACCAGATAAATATTTAACATTTGAAAAGCTCACCAGCTTAAACAAGTTTTTCAAGCCGACTTGAGTTTGAGCATAAAGTGTTACGTGTTTTGGACGAACTTTCTTATAAGAATCTTCCGCAACCAGTTTGGCATTTAAATCTAGAAGTGATGTCCATCCGTGACGTTCACGCACTTCATTAAGAAAGACAAACAAAAGTCTTCCAGTAGCTTCCGCATCATAGTTAGCCATGTGGTGGTGCTCCAAGGCAATCTGGAATTTCTTCGTCAGTTGTCCCAAGCCAAAACGTTTCATCCAAGGATAAAGGTTGCGCGCAAATTCCAATGTATCAATTACCGGCTGTGTGATGATAGGCAAACCATTCCTCTGATAATTCATATTCATGAAGCCCACGTCAAATGTGGCATTATGAGCGACTAAGATGCTGCCTTCACAAAATTCTTGAAATGATTTTAAGACCTCATACAGTGGTTTAGCATTTTTCAAATGATCTTGCGTGATACCCGTTAACTCTGTCGTAAAATTACTGATGGGATAGCCAGGATTAATAAATTCATCAAACTCAGCAATGGGATTTCCCTTATGCATTTTGGTTCCAGCGATCTGAATCAGATCATTATGTACGGCTGACAAACCTGTTGTTTCCACGTCAAAGACGACATAAGTTGATTCATACATGTTCACATCTTCTTCATTGTAAACAATCGGAATCTTGTCCTCCACAAGATTTGCTTCCACACCATAGATGATTTTTATGCCATGTTTTTTTCCAGCTTGGTACGCTTCTGGATAAGCTTGTAATCCCGCATGGTCTGTGATAGCAATCGCTCTATGACCAAATTTAGCTGCCTGAGCAACAAGTTTGCTGGCCGATGGCATCGCATCCATCGTCGACATGTTTGTATGACTGTGAAATTCAACTCGCTTGTCTTCATCCGTCACCTTATCTTCTCGAACCCTCTGAGTTGGAATTTCTTGCAAGTCATTCATTTGCAAGATAAGGTCTTTTTTGTATTCATCATGCTTTACAACACCACGAACACGAGCCCAAATCCCGGTCAATTGTTTCGCAAGAGCAATTTCTTCATCGTCTCTTACCCATCTTGAAATGTAGAAACTTGATGTATAGTCTGTCATTTCAAGTTCAAGCAAGTGGCTAATATTTCCTGTTTTTCGCGATTTTATCTCCCGCAATTCACTTTTAAAAATATAGCCTTCAAAAACAACTGAACCCTGGGTTGAAAATTCACTCACTGAGCGCATTGGTGTGATTGGCTCGGAGTTTTTAATTTCACGACCAATTTGAATTTTATCAGACTTCACAGCATTAATCTGCGAGGCAATCTTGCTGCAGTCTTCTTTTTTTGAAATTTCAACAGCATCACTTACTGTCATCACCAAATCATCTTTATAAACATCGTGAGCAATATTGCCACGTACGCGTAACCAGATGCCTTGCTCAAACTGGATGGTTCCCTCCTCGCCCATGTTTGCTGCTTTTACCTTGTCAACAATCTTATCAAATTGAGAAATTTCATTTTCCTTGCGCCCCCATTTGATAACTTGAAAAACAGCTGTCTCATCGGCAAGTTTCATCTCCAGAACGTGGTTTGTCTTGCCTGTACTATGGCTTGGGAATTCGCGGTGGTGTGCCTCGAAAACATAGCCTTCAAAAATGACTCCACTTCCCTCACCAGCAATGAAGCTCATTGAAGTTACAGGACTGCTTCCGTTAATTTTACGACCAAATGAAACCCCTTCTGCTAGAGCCGTATCTATTTTTTCAGGTATTTTTTCTGCTTTAGCTGCTGTCTCATCGGACCGTATTTTTTTCAGTTCACTGATTTGATATTGTGAAGCAGACTCTGCCGCCAACATATTGCTTACTTTACGCTCATGTTCTTCACGATTTTCCTGTGTTAATGCCTCATCAACAACTGGACGAATCGTGAGTGCTCCGAAACCAAAGGTCCTAAACTTTTCCTCTAAAATCGGAAAATCTTTTTTTACAAAGTAGTCCAATTGTGGATTATCTTCAACCAGAAGATTAATCTGCACCCCTCGTTGCTCTATACGATATTTTTTAAAAATATTGGCAAAGGCTGTATTAGAAAGGCCTGGCTGTGTCAGCGCAACTTGATAATAATCATTGAGCATTTGCGTATCAAACTCTAACTGGTTTACTTCTATTGAAAGTTCTGTTTCAGCAATTGTTGAAAAAGCGGACTCGATTAGCCCTGATAAAACTTTCCACTGCTCTACAGGCAAGATTTTCTCAAATCTTAATTGGAACTTCCAAAGCTTACGCTCAGTATGTACCTCTACATTCTCGATTTCTGCAGTTGAAAAAAGAGCCGATTCGCGAATTTGGTTTGGCATTTTTATCTGTTCCATCAATTTTTCAAAAAGATTTTCCATAGTTTCTCCGCACATCTCTATTTTTTCTGTATCCTCCATTATAACAAAAAAGCAATATCTCTGCTTTTTATCGGAATTTACCATGACGTTAAAAAGACGGACCGTGATGACAGTCTTTCTTTAAGGCGCCGTTGTCACTAAAGATATCGATAACTACTGAGATTTTGCTTCCCTCTAGTACAAACGAAGTTCTTTTGAAATGAGTTTTGACGTATTCTTTCTTTTCTATCTGCTGCCACTAAGAATAAATATTTTTTGAAAATGAGTTAGCTTTCCTTTCATGGTAGCTTAACACAAGTTTCCTTAAGACACTCCTCACAAGAAAAAAATAATGATACTATAATTAATCGAATAAGAACAGGAATATCACCTAAAAAACCAGAGTATGTCACAGCTCACAATACAATCCACAGCATAACTAGGAAGGTGTCTATGATATTAAGTGAAACACCCTTTCGTTTCAGAACTAAAGCTTTATAAAAGGTCAATTATCAGAACAGTAAACAATTCCTCTTTTTCTATGAGATCTATCAAAGTGCTTTAGATGATTTTCAAAACAAACCAAGCGGATGATTTTTGAGGGCTTACCAGTTGTCTTTAAAAAGAGCTGTCCGCTAGCTGCTTAAACATAAGCAGTCTATTTCACTCTATTCCAACGAACCACTTGAAGGTTCAACAATCTCTGTAAACTTATTACACACATTTCCTTTAGCTTTGCCAGATTTGACCATCTCAGAAAACGGATTTTGATCCAACAATTTCTCACAAAGCGCAACTAAAAAAGCTGGTCAAAGGCAACTTTTTACACACTACTGTAACTCATTTTTAGCGATGACCACCGAAGAATTAACAAAAAATCGAGATAATTTCAATCTCGATTTTTGATATTTTTTATAAATCCTTCACTACTTCGTCAAAATCTCAATCGTATTGACAAGTTCTTCTTTGTTGATTTCCACAACTTCACCAGTCGCACGAATTTTAACTTCGACGATGCCTTCGCTTGCTTTTTTACCAATCGTCACACGGACAGGTAGACCAATCAAATCACTGTCGGCAAATTTAACACCCGCACGTTCATTACGATCATCCACAAGAACTTGATAGCCTTTACCACGAAGAGCTGTTTCTAATTCAGCAGTTACAGCCATCGCTTCTTCGTCTTTAGTATTGACTGGTACCAAATGGATATCGAATGGCGCAAGCTCTTTAGGGAAGTTGATAGACCAGCTGAACTTGTACTCCTCACGCGGTGTTTTCTCTACATAGATTCGCGCAAATTGTTCAAGAATAGCTGAAAGCATACGGCTTACACCGATACCATAACATCCCATAACTATTGGTACGGCCTTACCATTTTGATCAAGAATATTAGCCCCCATTGAATCGGAGTAGCGCGTTCCTAACTTAAAAATATGTCCGATTTCAATACCACGAGCAAACTTAAGTGTACCGCGTCCATCTGGTGATATTTCACCTTCATTAACGACACGTAAATCAACAAATTCGTCTACTTCAAAATCACGACCAAGGTTAGCGTTGCGGTAATGGAAGCCGTCCTCGTTTGCACCAATAATAGCATTCTTAACCACTTCAACTTCGCGATCAGCAATAATTTTAACGCCCTTAAGGCCGATTGGTCCAAGTGAGCCAAAGTGCGCACCTGATAGACTTTCAACATCTGTTTCAGTTGCGGGTTCAATAACGTTAGCTCCCAAATAATTTTGCAACTTCACTTCATTAAGCTCATCATTTCCATGCATAAGGACCACAATTAATTCTCCATCTGCACGAAAAACTAAAGTTTTGAGTGTTTCAGCAACATCCGCTTCTAAAAACTCTGCTACTTCGTCGATGGTTTTAACATTCGGCGTTGCAACCTTTTCAAGTTCCAAAGTTTCTGTATAGCTAGCAATATTTTCAAACTTATTTGTTGCCATTTCCAAATTGGCTGCATAATCACCACCCTCAGCATAAACGACCGTATCTTCACCAGCAACTAGCCACTTAGACAGTTCTTCTTTGATTTGTTCAATAACTGTGTTAGGGATTTCATCAATGGATTCGATGGAATTTCCAAGAACCAGCCATTTTTCAAGATCTGTCCGATCGGCTGTAATAGCCATAAATTCCTGGCTGTCTTTACCACCCATCGCGCCACCATCACCAATGATTGCTTTGAAATCAAGTCCTGCACGAGTAAAGATGTTCTCATAAGCACGCTTGTAGTCACTGTAAGTTTCATCCAGACTTTCGTAGTCCGCATGAAAACTGTAACCATCCTTCATGATAAACTCACGTCCTCGAAGCAAACCATAACGTGGACGCTTTTCATCACGATATTTTGCTTGAATTTGATAAACATTCAAAGGAAGCTTTTTATATGAAGTCACTTCGTCACGTACCAAAGCTGTCATTGTTTCTTCATGAGTAGGTCCCAAGATAAAATCTGAATGATCACGATTTTTAAGCTTATAAAGGTCTTCCCCATAAGTATCATAACGTCCTGATTCGCGCCACAAATCCGCCGTCAAAAGAGCTGGTGCTAAAAGTTCGACAGCTCCAATGTTTTCAAATTCTTCACGCATGATTGTTTTAAGCTTTTCAAGAACTCGATTTGCCAAGGGCAAGTAGGCATAAATACCGGCTGAGATTTGGCGGACATAACCCGCACGAACTAAAAGAGCATGCGAGATAACTTGTGCATCGCTTGGCATTTCGCGAAGCGTTGGTATAAGCATTTTTGATTGTTTCATATTTTATTCCTTAAATTTTTTGTTTCTTATCTAATAAAGGCTCGGAGGATATCGTTCCAAGTTACTGCAATCATTAGGAGAACCATGAAGACAAGGCCAATGAGAGTCAAAATTCCTTCTTTTTCCTGCGACAACGGTTTGCCACGCAGAGCTTCAACGATGTTGAGTACAATTTTTCCACCGTCGAGGACAGGTATAGGAATTAGGTTCACAATTCCTAGGTTGATTGATAACATTGCAAGCAAAGCAATGACAGAAGTTATACCTTCTCGCGCAGCCTGACCGCTTAAATCATAAATGGCGACTGGCCCCCCAAGTTTATCAAGGCTAGGTTGCGAAATGAGGTTCCCTAAGGCTTTAAAAATGAGGGTCGCTGCATCAACAGCCCGCGTAAAACCGCCTGTGATCTTATCAACAAAACCTGTTTTGAGTGAGCGTGTAATGCCAATAAGATACCTGTCTTCTACTTTTTCAGGTTGAACTTTTACAGTCTTATGTGTTCCATCACGCTCAATGTCTAACTCAACTGTTTGTCCTTCATTTTCACTAATACGTTGAGCAACCTCATTCCAGTCATCGGTTTTATGACCATCAACAGCTTGGATTTTATCCTTAGCTTGTAGACCAGCTGTATAAGCCGGCGTCCCAGGCTGAACTTGTCCAATCTCGTTTGTATTTGAAGGTACGCCACCTTGCATAAAAGTAATAATAATGAAGGCTATAATTCCTAAAATAAAATTGTTCAAAGGCCCCGCAAAATTCGTCAATATCTTACCGATTACGCTGGCACTTTGATATTGAACATCCAAAGGCGCAATACGAATTTCCGTACCGTCCCCTTCAATAATCGTTGCATCATGGTCAACTGAATAACGGCGCGTTTCTCCAAAGACCTCTCCTTCAATAAAAAGTGCTTTTTCAAAATCATATTCCGTGACCAACATAGGTACACTATTTTCCAAGTCCACTCGGTCTGAAAGGTTTATTTTGACAACTTGATTTTCCACAATCATCAGAGATGCGGGAGTTCCTTTTTTAATTTCTGTTGTGTCATCACCCCAGCCGGCCATACGAACGTAACCCCCAAGTGGAAGGATACGAACACTATAAAAAGTACCATCTTTTGCTTGGTGCGCAAAAATTTTCGGCCCCATTCCAATTGAAAATTCGCGAACTAAAATTCCCGCGCGCTTCGCAAAGAAAAGATGCCCGTACTCATGTACAACAACAATAATGCCAAAGACAATGATGAATGTTATCAGTGTTTGAATCAATAACGTTCCTCCCTTAATATTCTGAATTCATATCCTCTTCTGAAGATACTTTCTTCAGAAACTACTTGTATTTTTATCTTCCCTGAAATAAAACTCTCCCTAACACTATATTTTACCTAAAGCGTAATGAAATGTGAAATAAGAGTGATTTTAATCTACGGTCTTCTCATTTGATTGCCTTAAAACAAGCCCAGCAAGTGCATGACTGGAAAGACAAATATCAAGTTATCAAAACGATCAAGTACACCACCATGACCTGGCAAAAGTTTCCCCGAGTCTTTAACTCCATAATGCCGCTTGATGCTTGATTCTACCAAATCACCAATCTGTCCAACAATAGAAAAGACAATGGTGAAAAGGATAAGTTTTACAAAACCAATCTGTGGAAGTTCGTTTTTATAAAAAATGAACATGATGATTGTAACAACTACGGCTGAAAAGATTCCTCCAACAGAACCTTCTACTGTCTTATTAGGTGAAACATCTGGAATCAATTTACGTTTTCCAATTGATTTTCCAACAAAGTAAGCGCCTATATCTGTAGACCAAACAATGAATAGGGCCAGAAAGACTACGGCCAAGCCGCTTTCGCGCGCCAGAAGCAAACTTTGAAACCCCATCCCCACATAAAACGCCGAAAGAAAGGGAAAGCCAATATCCTC
Organism: Lactococcus sp. UBA7128; assembly: GCF_002492185.1. Lineage (NCBI taxonomy): Bacteria > Bacillati > Bacillota > Bacilli > Lactobacillales > Streptococcaceae > Lactococcus > Lactococcus sp. UBA7128. Next base: position 15,114 of record NZ_DKXK01000088.1, on the reverse strand, counting down.
AAAGCTATAAGAGCCTCTCGAAAAAACCATCGCTGTTAGCATTGCAAAAAGACAAAGCATGAAAAGCAGGATACTGCCCTCAACGCCCATTCCAAAGAAATATCTACCTATGGGTAGTGCCAAACAAAGGGCTGCCATTGTCGACAAAATGCCTTCAAAGGACATGAGCTGAAGCTTATGCATTTTGAATAGTTCATTCATAGCTGTAATGACCAACAAAGCTATTAAAATTTGGAAAAAGCCTCCTCCTATTAGCATGAGCCCTATAAAAACGGCTCCTCCGATAATAGCGGTGATTGTACGCTTTATCATTTCACTCCTCCATATCTGCGATCACGTTTTTGAAACTCTAAAATAGCGGCATCCAACGCTGCTTCATCAAAATCCGGCCAAGCCGTGTCTGTAAAATAGAGTTCACTATATGCAGCTTGCCATGGTAAAAAGTTAGACAAGCGTAATTCTCCTGACGTCCGTATAATCAAATCTGGGTCTCGTAAGTCTTTAGGTAAAATTGATGTCTGCAAGTAATCAGAAAGTTCTTCTTCAGTAATTTCTGACAATTTTTTCCCACTTTTGGCTAAATTTTGAACGGCTAATAAAATATCACGCCGTCCACCATAATTCATGGCAAAGTTGAGAATCATTCCCGTATTATTGGCCGTTTCGGCCGCCGCTCTGTCAATTGAATTTAAAGTAGCCTTTGGCAAGCCTTCACGTTCGCCAATCATCCTAATCTGTATATTCTCTTCATTAAGAATCGGAAGGTATTTGCTGTAAAAATCAATTGGCAAGCTCATGATAAATTTGACTTCATCCATAGGACGAGACCAATTTTCTGTTGAAAAAGCGTAGACCGTCATTACTTTTACGCCACGGTGCTGCCCATGAATGGCTGCCGTTTTTAATGCATCCATTCCAGCTTTGTGACCAAAAATCCTTGGTTTCCCTTGACTTTTAGCCCAACGACCATTTCCATCCATAATTATTCCAATATGCTGTGGTACTGGAATTTGCTCTTGCGAGTTATTTTTTAAGTTATTAAACATAGCACCTCACAGTCAGTATCCCCATTTTATCATATTTTAAAGAAAAACACAGAGAAATTCGATATGCACCGCCCTGTATGGTCTCTCTCAAAGCTTCTTCTGTTCTATGTATTTCATGTATAAATATGAAGTGTTTTGGAAAAAGAAAAAACCTACCCAAAATCTTGATAGGTTTTCAAACTCATCTTTCCTTGCTTATTCTTCGACTGGGTTGTCTTCTTTTACTGTTTCTTCAACAACTGTTGTTTCTGAAACAATTGGCGATTCAACTGTGTTATTTTTTACTGTTTTAACGGCTGCACGATCAAAAGTCAAAATAACGCCTTCACAGTCCAATTCGATTGTAGCATCCGCTTCATTGATACTGCTCAAAACACCGTGTAAACCACCGATAGTTACAATTTCTGCACCAATAACCATTGAATTCAATTGTTCTTGACGCTGTTGTTGAGCTTTCTTTTGGCTATGATTCATGAAGAACATCATCCCACCTACAACAACAACCATAAAGACCAAAGACATAACATTCATTTATTAATTTCTCCTTTAAAAACATTGATTATCCACAGACAATAGGATTATTATAGCACATTTTATAAGGGCTGTCTATAAGTATTTTCCTGCTTCTCCTACAGATAGAGAAGACTTTTCCCTCCCGTCCTTCAAGAAATGTCCTTCCCCATTTGGAATTTGCTTTAAAATCTTCTCTTAGTGCCCAGCCAATCGTTTTATGGATAAAAAATTCATTCGTTCCCAAGTTATTAAGGATGATTTCTTCTAAAAGTTCCGAATCCGTTTACTCTTTTAAAGCCAGTTAACAATTAATAACAATACGGCATATACAAAAATTCTCATCCTTGGACCTATCTACTGTTTCCCAACAAGATTTTATATGAGCCAATTGATAAATTTTTGGTAAATCTGAAACATGGAGATATTTCTTCATTTTACGCAAACAATCACAAGCTAGAGACTGAAGTTCTCTTTCTTTTAAACATAATTTGTGAATAAACGCCCAATCAATAGTCATTTCTTGAACCTTCTCTTTCAAAAACAGAGGAGAGGTCAAAGCTAAAAATTTAAACTGCTCACGCAAATAGGCTGCTTGTTTTTCTACCCTTTCCTCATCAGCATGAACACGAAACTCTTCAATGATTTTCATTTGTGATAAGCACTTCCTCTGTTAATCATTTGTGCACGATAAATTTGTTCCAACAAAACAAGGCGCATCAGTTGATGAGGTAATGTAAAACGTCCAAAGGAAACTTGTAAGTCACTTCTCTTATAGACAGCATCCGATAATCCCAAGGAACCTCCTATAACTAAGACCAAGTGGCGCGTTCCATAAATTTCACAATTTTTAACAAAATCTGCCAAGTCTTCACTTGTCATTAATTTGCCTTGAATCGCAAGAATTACCAGCTTATCTCCCTCATTTATACGGGCAAGAATTTTTTCACCTTCTCTACTTTTTATTGCTTCTTTTTCTTTATCTGATGGATTATCTGGGATTTTTTCATCAGCTAACTCAATAATTTCAAGAGGTGTCATCGTGCGCATCCTTTTTTGATATTCAGCGACACCTTCCTTTAGATAATTCTCTTTAAGTTTTCCTACAGCGATTAATTTTATTTTCATTCCTTTATTTTATCTTTTTCCCCAATTGAAAGCAAAATGAAAGCCATATTTATCAACATTTTTTGTATTTTTTCCACATTTCTGTGGAAAAGTTGTGGATTTTATTCACTTGTTCACAGTTGCCAACGACTTTTTCACAGAATTGTGGAAAACTTTCTCTTATATTTCCTTTTTATCCGCTTTTGAGGTATTATAATGTATGTGAGTATCCCTCAATTCATATATGTAATATTAAAGATTATTTAAGGAATATGCATTATACTTGTGTATAAATATTTCTTACTGGAAAAGGAGAAACTTCTACTATGGAGAAAAAAAATATCACTTCATTACTCGTTACTGGTGTGGCTGGTGGAGCCATCGCCCTTGGAGGAAGTGCCATTTATCAAAACATGACCAACACATCGACAGCAAATAACAATGCAAATAGCTCTGTGAACACGGTTAATGTACAAGTCAATACAGATACAACTAAAGCAATTAAAAAGATTTCAAATACTGTTGTCTCCGTTTTAAATTACCAAAAATCATCTTCAAGTAGTGATTTAGAACGTATTTTTGGAAATGAGAACAACAATAACAATAATGATAGCAATGACCCACAACTTGCAGGAGAAGGTTCTGGTGTCATTTATAAAAAAGATGGCAATACAGCTTATGTTGTAACAAACTATCACGTGATTGAAGGTGCTTCTTCTCTAGAAGTGCTCATGGCAGGCGGCCAAAAGGTAACCGCTGAAGTTGTGGGATCAGATGCTTATTCTGATTTGGCTGTTCTCAAGATTGATGCTAAATATGTCAAAGAAACAGCAACCTTTGGTAATTCTGATAAGCTTACCGTCGGTGAACCCGCTATAGCAGTCGGTTCTCCCCTTGGAAGTGAGTATGCTAACTCAGCAACTGAGGGCATTGTTTCGAGTCTTAACCGTAATGTTGTTCTTCAAAATAATCAAGGGCAAACAATTAATGTCAATGCTATTCAAACAGATGCAGCAATTAACCCAGGTAACTCTGGTGGAGCGCTCATCAATATTCAAGGACAAGTCATTGGTATTACATCAAGTAAGATTACCTCAACCCCAAGTGGTACAAGTAGTAACGGTGTTTCCGTAGAAGGTATGGGCTTTGCTATTCCTGCAAATGATGTTGTAAATATCATCAACAAGTTGGAAAAAGATGGCAAGGTAATTCGACCTGCTCTAGGTGTCCAAATGGTCAACTTATCTAGTCTTTCACAAAATATGCTGGCTTCACTTAATCTTCCTGAAAATGTGACAAGTGGGGTAGCTATAGCTGAAGTTCAATCAGGAATGCCAGCAGCTAAGGCTGGGCTTAAGAAGGGAGATGTTATTGTCAAAATTAACGATGATGAAGTAACCTCAAGTGTAAACCTTCAAAGCACACTCTACAAGTCTTCAATCGGCGATACAATTAAGGTCACTTACTATCGTGATGGGAAGCAAGCCACCGCTAATATCAAGCTTGACAAGACAAACAGCGATATCAACTTTGACAAACAAAACTAAAAGATTACATCCCCTTGAAAAGGGGATTTTTTTGATACGTAATTATAATGAATATTTATTTTTTGTCAATAAAATTGTGGTAAAATAGGTTTAATCATGAAAATTTTACTTTACCTAGAAGCCGAACAAATTTTGAGCCGCTCAGGAATTGGGCGTGCAATGAAGCATCAACAAAGAGCCTTGGATTTGATGCAGGTAGACTGGACTCAAAATCCTAATGAAGATTATGATATCTTGCATCTCAATACATATGGACCTCAAAGCTGGCGTATGCTCAAGAAAGCAAAAAAAGCTGGTAAAAAGGTAATCTTTCACGGGCATTCCACTGAAGAAGATTTCCGTGATTCTTTCCTTGGTTCTAACTTGGTATCTCCCTTGTTTAAACGTTATCTGATGCGTTTCTATCGGGAGGCTGATTTGGTCATCACACCCACCGAATATTCTGCTGGACTTTTACGAGGCTATGGTCTCACCTGCCCCATCATACCCATTTCTAATGGTATAGATTTAAGCAAATATCAAGCCAGTCCAGAGAAAGAGAAAGTCTTTCGCCAATATTTTAATATTGAGGACCAGCAAAAAGTTGTTATATGTGCAGGGCTTTATTTCAAACGCAAAGGTATTGATGACTTTGTAAAAGTGGCCGAAAAGATGCCAGATGTAAAATTTATATGGTTTGGCTATCAGAACCTTTGGACTGTACCTGGTTGGATACGCCGTTTAGTCAAAAAAAATCATCCCACAAATGTCCTTTTCCCTGGTTACATCAAGGGAGATATTTACGAGGGTGCAATGACTTCTGCTTCTGCTTTTTTCTTTCCCTCTCGTGAAGAAACCGAAGGGATTGTTGTTCTGGAAGCCTTAGCAAGTCATCAAAATGTTGTCGTACGCGATATCCCTGTCTACAAGGGATGGCTTGATAATGAAGCAGCGAATATGGGAACAGATGTTGACAGCTTCGTGACTGCATTGCAAAAAGTATTGGATGGAAAAGTTAACAAAATAGAAAAAGGCTATCAAGTCGCACAGTCACGCGCCATTGAACGTGTCGCTGCTGAATTAGAGGCTGCTTATCGCCAAACTTTGGAGTTATAAAATAAAAAACTATGAGAATCGGAATTTTTACAGACAGCTATTTCCCACAAATTAGTGGTGTAGCAACAAGTATTCAAAGCTTAACTATTGAGTTAGAAAAACTCGGACATCAGGTTTTTATCTTTACCACAACAGATCCGCATGCTGACGTAGATCATGAACCTGAGAATATCATTCGTTTCCAAAGTGTTCCATTTGTTTCACTCGCCGAACGTAAGGTGGTTATCAAGGGTGTTTTTGCTGCCTATCAAATCGCTCGAACCTACCAACTTGATATTATTCATACTCAGACTGAATTTGGAATGGGTCTCTTAGGAAAAATGGTCGCACAGCAACTTCAGATTCCTGTCATTCATACCCTACATACGAAATATGAAGACTATGTGCATTATATTGCTAAAGGTCGCTTGATTCGCCCAAGCATGGTTAAATACATTATTCGAAACTTTTTACGTGGAAGTGAAGCCATTATTTGCCCAAGCCAAATGGTGTTGGATACCGTGAATAGTTACGGTATCAGCCTACCTAAGCGCGTTATTCCCACAGGTATTGATCTGTCACGCTTTAAACGAGACGAGATTACTCTGGACGAAATCCAAGACTTGCGTCACAGCTTAGGTCTTGCGGATAATGAAACGATGCTCCTCAGCCTATCCCGTGTTGCTGCGGAAAAGAATATACAAGCGGTCATTGCAGCCATGCCACAACTTATAGAAAAAATAGCTGTAAAGTTAGTCATTGTAGGAGACGGTCCTTATATGAAAAATCTACAAGAGCAAGTGGCAGAACTGAACATAGAAGACTATGTTGTCTTCACAGGGGCTGTAGAAAATCAAAAAACCGCTTATTACTACAAAGCAGCAGACTTTTTCATTTCCGCTTCTACTTCCGAAACACAGGGCTTGACTTATCTTGAGGCACTGGCTGCAGGCACGCGTGTGTTAGCAACTGTCAATCCTTACCTTACACAGCTTATTGACGACAAAGAGTTCGGTCGCCTCTTTGCCTCAGATGCCGATATTGCCAACACAGTCTTGGCTGCTGTACACGAAAGTCAAGAAGTCGATAAAGAAAAGTTTAATAAAAAATTGTACGAAATTTCTGCAGAAAATTTTGCACAACAGGTTTATAATTTCTATCAGGACACCATCGTTGAATATCAAGCGCGGAAAAATTCCGAACATTTTTTAGACGAATTTGACATTGCTGCTCAAAAGTGGTCAAGACAAATGAAACGTTCTTTTCATCGTGAAAAAATTCGTGCACGATATTTAACAAGAAAAGCAACTAAACTCGCTAAAAATTTACAAAATTATGTTAAAATAGATAAAGAAAATATGAAATAAGGCTTGCGGGCAATCAAAACAGCCCTTAAAATAGGCATTGGAGGAAATAATGAAATCACATTTGATAGCAATCATGGATCGTTTAAATCGTTTGATTGAAACGGCTGATCCAAAGGAAACTTACAACTTTGAACGCGAAGGTGAAGTTATTGCAACGGTAAGCTTCCTGCCAGAAGAAACTGCTTTTTCTATCAAATACCCAAAACAAAAAGACGTTGCTATCTTTGATGATATTGATCTTGTAGCAATTGAACTTTATGATATGATTTATTAAAAATAAGAAGCCATCTGTGGATGGCTTCTTATTTTTTTATGATGTATCCCAGCATCACTCAAGCTTTCCATAGTAAATTTCTTGAATTTCCGCTGTATAGTTTCCAGAGTCATCGTGAACAATCAGAGGAGGAAGGAAGATTTCTCCACCTGGCTTTCCATCTTTAATGGCATCAATCAGTAATATATTAGCTGCTTGATTAGCCTTAGGATAGACGAACTGAATACGCTTAGGAACAAGATGATTTTTTTTCATCTTGTCTACAATTTCAAAAAAGCGTTCCGGACGATGTACTAAAGCAAGATGTCCATTTGTTTTTAAAAGCCTCTTACTGGTTTCAAATATTTCATCCAAATTCGTTGCCAACTCATGGCGTGCTAAGGTATAGTGAGGGTTTTCATTAACATGGCTCTTGTCATCTAATTTAAAATAAGGAGGATTACAAAAAATCAGATCTACTGAAGAGGTCGTGATATAGTTTAAGGCTTTATTTAAATTATCGTTAATGACAGTCATCTGCTCGTCCAGTTCATTAAGCTGAATGGACCGTTGTGTCATTTCCGCAAGACGCTCCTGTATTTCAAGCTCTATGATTTGAGAATCTGTCATTGAACTAGCAAAAAGTCCAACAGCGCCATTCCCTGCACACATATCTACAATTTTCCCTTTCTTTGGTAAACGAGGAAAACGTGCGAGAAGAATGGCATCTATGGAAAATGAAAAAACGTCACGACTTTGTATTATTTGTACATCTGTTGCCGCAATTTGATCAATACGTTCACCGGCTTTTAATTCGATATCTGTCATTCTCTTATTATACAATTTTCATATCTAAAATTCTCTATGAGGAAAACTGAAAAACCATAGCTGTGCGTTCAGCTAATAAGAGTTCAAGTTTTTTATTCTTTTCCTGATACGTAAAACTTGATCGTGGGCCAAAACCGCCATATTTATTATCATCTGTATCAAATATCAGTTCGGGCTTACTTGGCATGTAAAGACTAAGTTTTTGTTCTCTATTTGGATGGAAATTAAAGACAAAGAGGAGTTTGCCCTTTCTGTAGGCTAAAAGCTTGTCTTGATTTTTTATCCAGCATTGTTGTAGACTGCCGCTTTGCTTTAAAAATTTATGCTCCTGCTCTAAAGCAATCATATCCTGATCAAATTTTAATAAATACTTAAAGCGTAAGTTTTCATTTTCTGACAAAGACCATTGACGACGTGCATGCTGAAAGCTCTCTTGATTTCCTTCTCTAGGAAAGTCTAACCACTCCGGATGACCAAACTCATTCCCCATAAAATTAAGATAGCCTTCACCTGCTAAACTAAAAGTAACCAGTCTTACGAGCTTATGCAAGGCAAGGGCACGATCAATAATCAATGAATCCGTATGGCTATCCATGGAGTCATAAATGGCTTCGTTAGCTAGCCACATCATCAGGGTTTTATCACCCACCAAAGCTTGGTCATGACTCTCCGCATAACCGATATTTTTCTCACCCGGACGACGTGTTGTTAGTTCCCACCAAAGTTCCATGAGGTCCAACTCTTCATCTGATTTTTCCTTAAACTGCCTAATCCAGTAGTCTGGAACTCCCATAGACAAACGATAATCAAAACCAATTCCACCCTCAGAAATAGGAAGAGCCATCCCTGGCATCGCTGACATGTCTTCTGCAATCATTGTTGCGTTAGGATTAACTTGACGAACAAGTTCGTTGGCAAGCATCAAGTAAACGATAGCTTCAATATCCGTATCCCTAGAAAAATATTTACCATAATTGTCAAAACTTGTTCCTAAGCCATGATGATGATAGAGCATGCTGGTTACTCCGTCAAAGCGAAAACCGTCAAAACGGTAAGTTTCCAGCCAAAACTTAAGGTTAGACAGGAGGAAATGAATGACTTCATCCTTACCATAATTAAAAAGTTTCGTGTTCCAAGCTTCATGCTCGCCTCGACCGCCTGCATGAAAGTATTGAGTGCTACTTCCATCAAAAAGATTCAGACCATCACCCACATTTTTCACTGCATGTGAATGTACAACATCCAGTAGAACTCGAAGTCCCATGCCATGAGCCGTATCTATCAATTCCATCAGATCCTCTGGACTACCAAAGCGACTTGATACCGCAAAAAAGTTGGAAACTTGGTAGCCAAAGCTAGCATAGAGCGGATGCTCCATAATAGCCATAAGCTGTATGGTGTTGTAACCGGCTTTTTTGATACGGGGCAGGACGTCTACTGTAAATTCTTTATAAGAATTTATCCTATATTCTTCACTCGAAATCCCGATGTGTGCCTCATAGATTAGGGGAGCTGTATCTTTTAAAACAGGAGACTTATGTTTAAATTCATACCTAGGCTCAACAATAACTCCATCCAGTTCCAAGTATTCATTTTGAACAGCATACATAATATAGGAAGGGACTCTATAAACTTCTGTACCGTTGATAACAAGTTTAACCTTGACCTTAGAACCTAAAGGTAAACGACCAGGAACTGCTATTTCCCAAACTCCACCATAGGCTGCTTTTAACTCATGCTGGCTGCCCTCCCATTCATTGAAGTCACCAACTAAAAAAGCTTTTTCTGCATTCGGTGCCCATTCACGAAAAGTCCAATTGTGCGTTTCTTGTTGAAAGCCAAAGTATTTATGACCATTGGCAAAGTCCGACAGTTTCCCTTCCATTCCTAGTAACCTCTTTTTAGTTCTTGCAAATTCAAAAAGACGCAGAGACAGGTCTTCCTTGTAAGGTTCTAAGTATGGGTCGTATTGTAAAATATTTAGCATGATGAGAAACCTCCCTTAATAACTGACACACTCTTCATTTATTCTACCATTTTTTTACACCGTATTATATTCTTATAGGGGACTATTGATAGTAAAAATACAAAAAAGAGAGAACAGCAACTTCTCTCTTTAAAAATTCTTAGCATTTGGTTTATTATAGCCATACTTTTCACAGAAGTCCTCACGGAATTCCAGAAGATTGTCATCCACAATAGCTTGGCGAACATTTATCATCAAGTTAATCAAGAAATACAAGTTATGGTAACTTAAAAGACGGAGACCAAATGTCTCATCTGCTTTGAATAAATGACGTAGGTAAGCACGGGTGTAGTTTGAGCAGCAATAGCAATCACACTCTGGATCAAGTGGTGTAAAATCAAGCTCATATTTTGCATTTTTAATATTCACACGACCGAAACTTGTCATCGCGGTACCATTACGCGCGATACGTGTGGGTAGCACACAGTCAAACATGTCTACACCACGAATGACGCCATCAATTAAACTATCTGGTGCACCAACTCCCATCAAATAACGTGGTTTATCTTCTGGCAAAAGCGGTGTTGTAAAGTCAAGGACGGCATTCATCTCAGCGTGAGACTCACCCACAGCAAGACCCCCAATCGAGTAGCCAGGGAAGTCCATGCTAACAAGATCACGCGCTGATTGGCGGCGTAAATCTTCAAATCCAGCACCTTGCACGATGCCGAAAAGTCCTTGATCATGTGGGCGTTGATGTGCTTTTAGGCCACGCTCTGCCCAACGGGATGTCCGTTCTACAGAAGCTTTGACGTAATCATAAGGTTGATAAAAAGGTGGACATTCATCAAAGCTCATCATAATATCAGAGCCCAGATTATTTTGGATAGAAATAGCTTTTTCTGGGTTGAGGAAGAGTTCGCGACCGTCAAGATGGCTTTTAAATTTAACGCCCTCTTCGCTGATATTTTTCTTGTTTTGTACCAAAGAGTAAACTTGGAAGCCACCACTATCTGTTAAAATAGGCTGATCCCAATTCATAAATTTATGCAAGCCTCCTGCTTGAGCAACAAGCTCATCTCCTGGACGAAGCCACAAGTGATAAGTATTGGCAAGAATAATCCCTGCCCCCATCTCTTTAAGTTCTTCTGGGGACTGTGTCTTAACCGTTGCTTGCGTCCCTACAGGCATAAACATAGGTGTTGGAAAAGTCCCATGTGGTGTTATAATTTCACCGAGACGCGCACCTGTGTGTTTTTCTTTTTTGATTAGTCTATATTTTATTGCATGTTCAGTCATGTAAACTCCTTTAAACTTCTACAAGTATACCAAAATTCTTTGATTTTTCCCAGCCAGTCTATGACTGCTTTTATCTGAAAGTTTTTTGTTGAGAAGCCTCTTCTTTTATGGTATTCTAAGGGATGGAGGATTCTATGATGTTTAAAGTTTTAAAAGATAGAGCCAAGGATGCTCTGAGAGAAGACTTTGGTGCTAAGTTACGCCTGTTCTTAATCCCAATTTTTGGGGGAATCATCTCAATGAACATGACTTATCGCTCAAACTATAATTCCAATGTAGACACCGTTAATAATTTTGATGCAAGTGCTATAACAACAGGATTACTGCTTTCTTTACTCTTGGCAATGCTTATTGGCTTTTTAATAGGAGCTTTGCTTTCTGTCATCATTGATGTTATCACGGTTGGTGCTCGTTTCAATTACATTAAAATCTATCGTGGCGAACACACAAGCTTACGCTTTAAAAATGTCTTTAGCCCTTTTAAAGATGGCAGTTGGATAAAGATTTTCGTTCTTCACTTAGTGACTTCACTACTTCTTGTTCTTCTGGCCGTTACTGTTATCGGTATTCCTTTTGCCATTTATCTTGGTCTGGGTTGGTCGCAAAAAGATTACATTCTTTTTGACCAGTTAGAGTCAGGTACTTATAATGGTATCTGGGGCGTACTTAATGCTTCTTCTCAAGTAATGCAAGGCTCTCGTGGAGACTATTTTCTCTTCTTGTTGAGTTTCATCTTATGGTACATCCTCTCAGGTATTACCTTAGGTCTTGCAAAATTCTGGACAACACCCTATATTGAAATGTCCACCATTGCTTACTACCAAAACTTAATTGCCTCTAACAGAAAGACATATTAAAAAGAAGACATAGTGTTCTTCTTTTTTTAGCTTTCATATATGAAAATGATGCGCTATAGCGAATAAGAAAATCACAATACAATAATAAAAAATGTGTTGTGTTAATAAGAAACTCCACTTTCTCTCGAACATAAAGTTAGCTTCGTATATCAAAAAATCATGCGGAAGACTGATTTTCACTTCCTTTTATGATGCTATAATAAATATATAAAAATCTAAGGAGTTTAAATCACAATGCTGTTCTTACTCATCATTATCTTATGCACTTATCTCTTCCTCAAAGGATTTTTCGAATACATCCTTCCCCTCCTCATCTTCCTCTTCTTTGCAAAACTTTTCTTGGGAGGGCTTCTCCTTTTCTTTAATACACACTTTCTTTTCAGTCTAGCAATCATCGCTTTCTTCATCTGGCTAATTAGTACTGTCAAAAAACAAAATTATTGATAAATCACAAAGGTAACTTATCATAGAGTAAGCTATTAAAAAATGGAATCACCTCAACCATGGTGGTTCCATTTTTTTAAAAATTTGGATAAATCATCATTTACTTATCTCACAGGAAAAACTTATTTCGCTTCATACCAGCTATCCCCCGTATTTTCATCAGCAAGCAATGGTACATTGAGTTCTACAGCAGACTCCATCGTTTGTTTTACTAGGGTCTGAACATCTGCCAACTCCTCCTTGGGTACTTCAAGAATGATTTCATCATGAACTTGGAGTAATAACCTTGCTTTAAACTTTCCTTTTGTCAACGCACTGTCTAGATTAATCATAGCAATTTTGAGAATATCTCCAGCAGAACCTTGTATAGGAGCGTTAATTGCCTGCCGCTCAGCACCTTGCCGCACCATAAAGTTACGATTATTAATTTCTGGTAGTTTTCGACGGCGGTTAAACATTGTACTCACATAACCTCTGTCTTTTGCCTCACGTTTAGTTTCCCTAATATAGTTAGCTACACCAGGATAACGTTCAAAATAAGCGTGAATCATACCAGCAGCTTCTTTATTAGAAATACTTAAACGCTTCGCTAGACCATATTCTGTTTCTCCATAAGAAATACCAAAGTTTACTGCTTTAGCATTGCGGCGGTCATTAGGGGTAACATTTTCTGGTTTATCTATCCCAAAAACACGCATGGCTGTACTGCTATGAATATCTGCACCATGATTAAAAGCACTAATCAGATGTTCATCCTTAGATATATGCGCCAAGACACGAAGTTCAATTTGTGAATAATCAGAACTTAATAAAACATTATTCTCATCAGCAACGAACGCTTTACGAATTAGGCGACCTGCTTCTAAGCGAACAGGAATATTTTGTAGATTGGGTTCTACCGATGAGAGACGCCCTGTTTGGGTCAAATCCTGAACATAGCGTGTATGAATACGCCCATCCTCTGCTATTTGTGGAATTAGTCCTTGCACATAAGTAGATTGAATTTTTGAAATTTGGCGGTATTCGAGTATTTTAGCAACTAACTCATAATCTTGGGCTAAGTTTTCCAAGATATCTGCAGCGGTTGAATAGCCAGTTTTAGTTTTTTTACCGTGAGGTATCTGTAATTTTTCAAAAAGAATAACTCCGAGCTGCTTTGGCGAATTGATATTAAATTCTTCGCCTGCGAGTTCATAAATTTTTGCAGTTAAATCAGCAATCAATTTTTCATTTTCGGCTCCGATTTCTTCCAGAGTACTCACTTCCACTGCTATACCCGCAATTTCCATTTTAGCCAAAACATTGGCCAGAGGAAGCTCCATTTCTGTGAGAAGACGGTATTGTTCATTTTCTTCAAGGTTTTGAAGCATTACCTCTTTGGTAGAGGTCAAAATATGAATCTTACGCGCTAAATGCTTGAATAAAACGTCATCTTCAGGGACACTGCGTTTAGCCCCTTTACCATAGACTTCCTCATCTGTGGGCATAAAGTCATTGGCGAATAAACGTCCAATTGTTTCTACTTTATTATCTTCCGTTGTGGAAATCAGATATTTAGCCAACATACTGTCATACTTAGCAGGTGGTAGTTCAATACCTAAACGATGGAGCAGCACTTTATTTTTCTTAAAGTCATATGTATTTTCAGGAAAATCGAAATCCTTCAATATTTCTGTATTTTTCGAAACAAAGATTTTCTCTTTATTTCCCCAAGCGAAGCCGATAATGTCTTCTTTATGGTAATTCTCATTTAATATTTCAATATAAAAGAAATCTTCCTTATCTACAGAAACTTCAGAGGCTTCTTCAATGACTTCAAAATTTAGCGCAACCTCACCAACTTCAGCTGTCTCGAGCTTTGCCTTAAATTGAGCAAATCCCATTTCATCATAAAAAGCCAAAAGTCCTGATGTATTCGCTGGTTTTATTCGCGTATCTGCAAGATCAATCTCAATAGGAGCTTTCGTATCAATCGTTGCTAAGGTTCGAGACAAATAAGCCATCTCACGATCAGCAATTAGATTGTCTTTCATCTTACTCTGCTTGAGGGAATCAATATTCGCATACAGATTGTCAATAGAGCCCCATTCTTGAAGCAACTTAAGTGCTGTTTTTTCACCAACCTTAGTTACACCTGGATAATTATCTGAGCTGTCCCCCATCAAGCCTTTAAGATCGATAAATTGTTCTGGAGTTAGTCCCATTTTTTCCATTAAATAAGCAGGCGTAAAGCTCTCAAACTCCGCCACACCTTTTTTCGAAATTTCAACAGTTGTATTTGAGTCCGCCAACTGAATCAAATCCTTATCGCCCGTAACGATTGTCACGTCATAAGCACCAGCTTCAGGAAGTTCAGCCATTTTATCTAATGTACCAATAATATCATCAGCTTCATAATTTTTTAGTTCATAATGATTATAACCGAGTTTTTCAATCAACTCTTTAATAAAGGGAAGCTGCTCTCGAAACTCATCAGGCATTCGTGCCCGGCCATCTTTATATGTGGCGAACATTTCTGTTCTAAACGTAGTCTTTCCCGCATCAAAGGCAATTAAGACATGATCAGGTTCCAAACGTTCAACCAAGTTATTAAGCATGAGATGAAAGGCATATATAGCATTGGTATGTAAACCACTTGGAGCCACAAAACGGTCTACTTGATTGTAGAGCGCAAAAAAAGCCCGAAATGCTAGGGAGGAACCGTCAATGAGCAGTAATTTATTTTTCTTGTTTTCCATAACTCCTATTATACCTCAAATTCATAAAAAAAAAGAAGCCTTAGCTTCTTCAGTTCACTTGGCATTTACCCTATCTCG
>NZ_DKXK01000047.1:0-26504 GCF_002492185.1 Lactococcus sp. UBA7128 | reverse complement strand
CAACTTTAGTATCATGGCACCGGGAACTATCTTCACCATGGCTAATGAGCAGTATCGTTATTTGGAGAATCAAGGTGGTGGGAATCATTTGATTATCCGGAATGAAAGTATACGTTCCGTGAGTTTTGAAGGAAAAGACACAGCATTAAACACTTGGTATGATGCTCTTGATTTAACAGTCCAAATGATGGTTCAACCTGTTGCGAATAGCTTTACAGTGGGAAATGTAACGGCAAATGATATTATTTGGGAGGGAGAGTTTAGATGGCGACCAACGAATTTAAATGACTTCCCAGTTGTCGCGGCAGACATTACCCAAGTTGACACAAGCGGTGCCCCTCGTGCCTTTGCACTCTCATTAGCAGATGTGACACGTTTATCCGGATCAGGGCTAGCTTTCTCTAACCACGATGAACGGGTGGGCTCTAATGATACTTATTGGGCTCTTCGAACCTTTGCTGATTCAAACAATGAATTTAATTGGCAAATATCTAATGCTGCTGGTTACGGACGGTTGCATTCAACTCGGACTAACACAGTAAGTTCTTCTGGAGGGATTCGTCCAGCCCTTATTGTTCAACAATAACTGAGCAAAAGGAGCAGTTGAAAAGTGATAAAAAATAACTGGTGAGGCAAATAAGAAGCAAAGCTATTTAAAATAAACTTCCGAGAAATAAAGAAAAAGCTCGTCTTTAATCGCGGCTGTGAAAAAGGCGAGTTTGTCTAAGAAACACAAAACAAGGAATCGTGAGCATTGAGCGATTCCTTGTTTTATTTGTCATGATTTTTATTATCGTTTCTAAGCAGTCTCTCATTCTGAAAGAATTTTTGTACCGTGTACGAAATTTGTTCCAGTCAAACTTGCGTATTCTTCAAAGTTATCAACAGTTACACCACCACCGATAATAATCGTGATTTTACCTTGGGCATATTGCACCAGTTCTGCGATTTTGGCTGTATTGAGAGGCTTATCTAAGCTGTCACCGTGCATGAGAATTTTGTCCACGCCTGCTTCAATCAGAGTATCAATAGCTTCATACTGATCTTCGATTTCATCAAAAGCCATGTGGAAAGTAACAGGAAGTCCCTGTGAGGCGACCATGAGTGTTTCGAGAGCTTCGGTATCAATCTTATTGTCTTCTGTCAAGGCACCCCAAACTAGGTTTTGAGCCCCTGCTTCAATAGCTTTTAAGATATCATTTTCCATGATTTTTAATTCATAGGAATTATAAACAAAATTCCCCCCACGTGGACGGATGATGACAGCTAAAGTAGTTTTTTGATCACCGATAAATTCAGCCGCTTGTTGAATCACGCCGTAGCTTGGTGTTGTTCCTCCGACAGCAAGGTTATCACAAAGTTCTATACGTTCGACTCCAGCAGCAACGGCACGAGGGATTTCAGTAAAGTTTTCGACACAAAGTTCACGAATAATCATATCATCTATTTTTCCTTTTCTGGCTTTTTATATATTATAGCAAAAAGAAAATGGGTTATGAAAAAATGAAAACGATCGAAAAAGAGAGTGAGAGACTTTATTTGGATTTATTATTCTGACTTCAGCTGGCAGAGTTTTAAAATTTAAAGCTTGGAGCTAAATGTTATAATAAAACCATGTTAAAAAAAATCGAGAAAGCTTATCTATACTTAGAAAAAAATATAGATAATCTACGCTGCCCTTTATGTCACCATTCTTTTACTTTGGAGCCTTATGCGCTCCGCTGCGACAAAAATCATACCTTTAATTTGAATAAAAAAGGCTATGTGAACTTCTTGCAAACGAAGCCCGATACGGCACACTATACGAAAAGGATGTTTGAGCCGAGGCGTCGTTTGATTGCTGCTGGGATGTACACGCCGGTACTGGAAGAAATTGAAAAACATCTGCAAGCAGGAAATCTTCTTGATGTTGGAACCGGTGAGGGAAAGTTTTTAAAGTTGCTGTCTCTTGAAGGGAATAAGTTTGGCTTTGATATTGCAAGAGACGGGATTGAGATGGCGACAGATTTGCCTTTTTCAGTCTTCCTCAGTTTGGCTGATCTGACAAATCTTCCTTTTGCAGATGCCTCCATGTCAACCGTATTAAATATCTTTAGTCCTTCAAATTACGAGGAATTTAAACGCGTTTTAAAGAATGAAGGGAAAATCATCAAAATCATACCAGACAGGTTTTACTTGCAAGAGTTACGTGCCGTTTATGGTCTGCCTATAGATTATGACAACAGTGACGTTATTCAACGCTTTAAGCAGGAATACCCAGATGCTTTACAAAAAGAATTGCATTACTGTTTTGAGTTGCCAGAAGAGCTGTATCTGGATTTTCTGGAAATGAGCCCTCTAGAATGGGCTGCTTCTTCTGAAGTAAAGGAGAAAGCGAGAGAAAAGCCACCAACTCAGGCAACAATCCATGTCCAAGTTTTAATTGGAACAAAATAAAAAACCTCAACTGAGGTTTTTGTGCTATTTTGACTTTGAGCTAGCTTTTACTAGGAATTAAAAATTATTATTTTGTGATGAGGTAAACAAGTTTTTTAATCCCCTTCTTACAGAGAAGAAAAACGATAAAACCAACGACAAGTGCAGCTGGAACAGCGACTAGACTACTTGTTACTGTGGTGAAAATGTAAATCATCATTGCCATGATAATTGAAAAGCTGGCAACGTTGAGAAAGAAAGTTAGCTCATGCACACGTTTATTAAGGTGCGTTTGTTCGGAGTTCAGCTCATCATACGAATAATATTCCTGTTTTTCATAAAAATCGTTTAAATTTTTTAATTCCATATTTACTTCCTAAGTTTTCCCGATAATTAAGTTCTATATTACATGATAACAAATTATGCAAATGTTTGCAAGGTGATTTCGTAACAAATGTTACAATTCATTTGAGAAAAAAATAAAATACAGTAAAAATCAGCTGTTCAGACCTTGTCAGAGTATGATATTTCTGATGAAAGGCAGCTTTGTTGCTTTTTTGTTATAATTGAGATTATGATTAAAATTACTACAACAGCAGAAAGTGTGGAGCAAGCCAAAGCGCTCCTTGAAGCTGGAACTGACAATCTTTATATTGGTGAAGCTGAGTTTGGCTTGCGTTTACCCACGGCACTTAGCTATGAAGAAATACGAGAAATTACTGCTTTGGCGCATGAGGCAGGAAAGACAGTTACTGTTGCGGTGAATGCCTTGATGCACGTGGATATGATGGCTAAAATCAAACCCTTCTTAGACTTCTTGCAAGAAATTAGAGTAGACAAGATAGCGGTGGGAGATGCAGGTGTCATTTTTGTCCTTCAAAGAGACAAGTATAATCTACCCTTTGTTTATGATGCTTCAACGATGGTTACATCAAGCCGTCAGGTAAATTTTTGGGCAGGACAAGGGGCTGTAGAAGCTGTTTTAGCTCGCGAGCTTCCCAAGGCAGAACTTGAAGCGATGACGGGAAATCTGGAAGTGCCGGGAGAAATTCTAGTCTACGGTGCGACGGTCATTCATCAAAGTAAGCGTCCTTTGATTCAGAATTACTATAATTTTATCAAGACAAAGGAAACTGGCAAAGACCGCGAGCGTAATCTTTTTGTCTCGGAGCCTAAAAAAGAGGATACCCATTACAGTATTTTTGAAGACAATCATGGGACACATATCTTTGCCAACGACGATCTTAATATGATGAGTGAACTGTCAGACTTGACGAAAATGGGCTTTGACCACTGGAAACTTGACGGGATTTATACACGTGGTGATGTTTTTGTTCAAGTAACAAAACGATTTATTGAGGCGAAAAAATGTATTGAAGCAGGAGAGTTTACAGCAGATAAAGCCTTTCAACTCGAAGAAGAAGTTCGCAAATTGCATCCAGCTGGACGGACTTTATCTCATGGTTTCTATGATTTTGACCCGAACGAAATTAAATAAAAACGAGTTGTAGCTAAGTTTAAAAAATAAAAAAAGTTTTGGTCGGCAGACCTTATCAAAAATCTTATCTTGAAAATAGGAGAAAAAATGCAAAAAAATTATACAAGACCTGAGGTACTTGCACCGGCAGGCACACTCGAAAAGCTTAAAGTCGCTATTGATTATGGTGCAGATGCTGTGTATATTGGCGGTCAAGCCTATGGTTTACGCTCACGTGCGGGAAATTTCACCTTTGAAGAAATGCGTGAGGGAGTTGAATATGCAGCTGCACACAATGCCAAAGTTTATGTTGCAGCAAACATGGTGACACATGAGGGAAATGAAGAAGGAGCAGGCGAGTGGTTCCGTACCCTGCGTGATTTAGGAATATCTGCGGTTATCGTTTCCGACCCAGCACTAATTGCCATCTGTGCTGCAGAAGCACCTGGCCTTCCTATCCATCTGTCTACCCAGTCTTCAGCAACGAACTATGAAACTCTGGAATTCTGGAAAGGGCTAGGTTTAGAGCGTGTGGTATTGGCGCGCGAGGTTTCTATGGAAGAATTAGCGGAAATCCGGAAACATACGACTGTTGAAATCGAAGCCTTTGTTCACGGGGCCATGTGTATTTCCTACAGCGGACGCTGCGTTCTTTCAAACTATATGAGTATGCGTGATGCTAACCGTGGAGGATGCTCTCAGTCTTGCCGCTGGAAATATGACCTTTATGATATGCCTTTTGGCAGGGAACGTAAGTCCATCAATGGAGAAATTCCTGAAGAGTTCTCAATGTCAGCTGTTGACATGAGTATGATTGAACATATTCCAGATATGATTAAAAATGGTGTAAATTCTCTAAAAATTGAAGGGCGTATGAAGTCTATTCATTATGTTTCTACAGTTTCTAACGTTTACAAAGCAGCTATCGATGCTTATCTCGAAAGTCCTGAAAAGTTTGAAGAAATCAAGCAGGATCTGATTGATGAACTGTGGAAGGTTGCACAGCGTGAACTAGATACAGGCTTTTATTACGGTATTCCTGATGAAAACAAGCAACTCTTTGGCGCACGTCGCAAGATTCCAGAATACAAGTTTATCGGAGAAGTTGTGGCATACGATGCAGAGCGCAAAGTGGCGACGATTCGCCAGCGTAATGTGATTACAGAGGGGGACACGATTGAGTTTTATGGACCAGGTTTCCGTCATTCTGAAACCACAATCCAAAACTTGCGTTTAGCAGAAACCGGTGAACCAATTGATCGCGCACCAAACCCAATGACACTTTTGTATATTGATGTGGAAACCCCTGTGAAGCCTGGTGACATGATTCGGAAATCAGGGGCTGGTTTAATCAACCTCTATGATAAATCAGGCGCAGCAAAGACTGTCCGTGCCTAAAAAATAGAGTAAGGGCATGCAATGATTGAAAAGAAAAAACTGGGTGTTTATTTTGGTACATTTGCTCCTTTGCATAAAGGGCATCAGCAGCAAATATACAAGTGCGCGGCGCTTAATGATCAAGTGCTTTTGGTTGTATCAGGTTATGCAAAGGATAGAGGAGATAAGATTGGTTTACCTCTGGAGCAGCGCTATCGTTACTTGCAAGAAGCTTTTGCAGATGAGGCTGATATTTCTGTTGCAAAGTTGGATGAAACAGACTTGCCACCAATGCCTCAAGGCTGGGACGATTGGTTTTCTCGCTTGCTGGAATTGCTAAAAGATTATGACAGTCAGAGGATTACCTTTTATGTAGGGGAGCCTGATTATGTGACAGAGTTGCAGGCTCGTTTTCCGAAAGACGAACGCGAGTACAGGGTAGAAATTGCAGACAGACAAGATGTCAAGATATCGGCAACAGAAATCCGTGAAGATCCTTTGCTGCATTGGCAGGATATAAATCCTGTTTTTCGCCGTCATTTTACTAAAATTGTTGGAGTTGTTGGAGGGAAGCAGAGTGGTAAGACAACCTTAGCTCGACGTTTAGCGCGCTCTTTTAACGATGCGCCTTTTGCAAAAGACATTGAAAAGGCTCTTGTTTCTTCGGGAAATCAGGGATTGGTCTTTATTGATAATAACTTAGCACCAAACATGGACTTGGTTCTCCTCATTCCCTCAAATAAAGACGCCTCTCTTTTGAAAGAGATAGAGAAGCAGGGGTTGACAGATAAAATGGTATGTTTGGATGATAAGGAAACAGCTCGTGATACTCATGCTTATCTCAGCCGTTACTATCATGCCATTGATGTGATTGGTCAATATACGGGCGTTAAAATTGAACGTTTAAAATATGAGTAGAAAAAGGTAGACATCAGTATCTAGAGTCTAGGAAAATGCAGACATGTGTATGTTGCTTTTATAAATGAATAAAGCTATACTTGTACTTAAATATTATTAATGAAAAACTTTGTGACTCAAAGTAATGGAGGGTAAAATAAAATGACAGTCTTAGTGCTTGGAGGCGCAGGCTATGTGGGAAGTCATGCTGTTGATATGCTGCTGGCGCGTGGCTATGATGTTGCAGTGATAGACAATCTGGTGACAGGGCATCGTGAAGCAGTACCTGCAAAGGTTCGTTTCTATGAAGGAGATGTCCGCGATCATGACTTTTTGGCTGAGGTTTTCAAAAAAGAAGATAACATTGAAGGCCTGATGCATTTTTGCGCCTATTCATTAGTGGGGGAGTCGATGCAAAAACCGCTGATGTATTTTAATAACAATGTGGGGGGAGCGCAGGTTATACTGGAAGCTATGGAAGAATTTGGTATCAAACATATCGTTTTCTCAAGTACAGCAGCAACTTTCGGTATACCAGAAGAAAGTCCAATTTCTGAAAAAACACCACAAAAACCGATAAATCCATACGGTGAAAGTAAGCTCATCATGGAAAAAATGATGAAATGGCAATCTCAAGCAACAGATATGACTTATGTAGCACTACGCTATTTCAATGTTGCAGGGGCAAAAGATGACGGCAGTATCGGTGAAGCGCATAAAAACGAAACCCACCTGATTCCACTTATCTTACAGACAGCGCTGGGACAGCGTGATTTTATCACGATTTATGGTGATGATTACAATACCCCTGATGGCACTTGTGTTCGTGATTATATCGATATGGAAGATTTGATCGAAGCGCACATTAAAGCCTTGGAATATCTAAAGTCTGGCGGAGCTTCTGACCAGTTTAATCTTGGTTCTTCTAAAGGTTACTCAAATCTCGAAGTCTTAGAAACAGCACGTCGTGTGACGGGCAAAGAAATCCCTGCAAAGATGGGAGAACGTCGCCCGGGTGATCCGGATATGCTTGTTGCAGACTCAACCAAGGCGGGTAAAATCTTAGACTGGCATGTAAAAAATGATTTGGAACACATTATTGAGAATGCTTGGAAATGGCATAGCTCACATCCAAATGGATATTAAGAAAAGCAAAAGTAGCCTTAATAGAAAGGCTATTTTTTGCTTTTGAGAGAAAAAATAAAAAATGTAAAAATATAAACAAGGAGAGAAAATAAGCAGATAAAAGTTGCATGAAAATGCAAAAAATGTTATATTAAGGAAATGTTTTTGATGTAAATGAAAGTGAAAT
Source organism: Lactococcus sp. UBA7128 (assembly GCF_002492185.1). Taxonomy (NCBI): domain Bacteria; kingdom Bacillati; phylum Bacillota; class Bacilli; order Lactobacillales; family Streptococcaceae; genus Lactococcus; species Lactococcus sp. UBA7128. The sequence continues at coordinate 19,026 of NZ_DKXK01000047.1, read as the reverse complement.
TATAGGAAAATAAATGGAAAATAAAAAAGGAATGGGACTAATAGCCCTGATATCCATCGTTGTGTCAAGTGCCATAGGTGGAGGGGTATTTAACCTTTCCAATGATTTGGCCAATGGAGCCACGGCTGGCGGTGTTATTGTCGCATGGTTCTTTGTAGGTTTGGGGCTCTTGACTCTTGTTTTAAGCTTAAACCATCTTATTATTAATAAACCAGAACTCTCAGGGGTTTCTGACTATGCTCGGGAGGGTTTTGGGGATCTGGTTGGTTTTCTTTCTGGCTGGGGCTATTGGCTTTCCACTTGGCTTGGAAATATCGCTTTTGCAGTACTGATGATGATTTCCATGGATTATTTTTTTCCCGGAAAATTTGCAAATCCGAATGGGAGCTTAACCATACTTGCAGTTGTTACAGTATCTGCTCTTTCTTGGCTTCTATCTTTACTTGTCAGCAAGGGTGTGGAGTCTGCGGCGGTTGTTAATGCTATCGTCTTAGTGTGTAAACTGATACCGATTTTTGTCTTTATGATTGCCGGGATTTTGATGTTTAAGCTAGGCATCTTCACGACAGAGTTTTGGAACAATGTTTCTGAAAATGCTCAAGGTATGATTCAAATACAGGGGGCTATGACAGCAGGCGGTTTACTTGAACAAGTCAAAAGCTCCCTTATAGTCATGATTTGGGTCTTTGTTGGTATAGAGGGAGCTGCGATGATGGGAGATCGCGCCAAGAAAAAATCTGATGCGGGGCGTGCAACCATCGTTGGACTCATCGTTTTACTTTTTATCTATGTTTTACTTTCCTTATTGCCGTTCGGTTATTATGAACAAGCCGAGTTGGCTGCTATGAAAACACCAGGGATGGTTTATATTTTAAAAGATATGCTTGGTGATTTTGGTGGGGCTTTGATGGCAGTTGGTTTAGTCGTCTCGGTACTAGGTGCTTGGCTTTCATGGACTATGCTTCCAGTGGAGTCAACAACACAGCTGGCCAACCAAAAATTACTCCCAGAGTGGTTTGGCCGTTTGAACAAGTATAATGCACCGGCAAATTCGCTGTGGCTCACGCAAATTTTTGTTCAACTTTTCATCATTGTCACTTTCTTTGTAGCCAATGCTTATAATGTCATGGTTTATCTCTGTACTGCCTGTATCATGATTTGTTATGCTTTGGTTGGTGCTTATATGATGAAACATGGCTGGGAAGAAAAAAATATTAAAAATATGTGGATAGGATTCATTGCTTTTGCTTTTCAAGCTTTAGCACTTTGGCTTTCTGGCTGGCAATATGTTTGGATGGGGTCTATTCTGTATGCTATCGGTTTTGTCTTCTATCATATGGCGAAGAAAGAAAATAAGAGCAAACTTTCTCATGTCGAAGTACTGTCGATTCTTTTGATTATTACATTGTCAATTTTTGCAGTTATTGGCTTGGCGGGTAATCATTATGGTTTAAGAGAGTTACTCGGATTGTAAAGAGTATTAAAAATTCGGAATCAGAGTTCCGAATTTTTTTGTTCTAATTTTGAGTAGTGGTCATTTTTGATGTGGACCAAAATCCGAAGCTCTTCTTCTAGCTTATCCTTTTGTTGACGTAAGGCGCGTTCTTGCTCTACAAGAAGTGAAATTCTTTCCAGTAATGTAGCGTCTCCCTCTTGAGATAGGGACCTAAATTTACTGAGACGCTTTGCTGTCAGTGGTGGCTCTTTCTTATTCATGTTTTATAATTTCTCCTTGTTTCACATTGAAAATACTCAAGTTTTCAGGTAAATTTTTGAGATGATCAAGTGTTGTTGTGGTAATAAAGGTCTGTGTTTTTCCAAGACTTGTTTCTAAAAGATCCAGCTGACGGTTATTGTCAAGTTCACTCATAACATCATCAAGCAAAAGGATAGGATATTCGCCTGTTTCCTCAAAGATCAAATCAATTTCGGCTAACTTAATCGATAAGGCCACTGTTCTTTGCTGCCCTTGACTACCAAAGTCAGCAACATTGATGCCATTGACAAAAAAAGTGAGATCGTCACGATGAGGACCGACAGAGGTTTGATGGCGAAAAATATCTTTATCCCGCGCTTTTTCTAAATCATCAAGGAGAGATTCAGAACTTATTTTATAGCCAATCTTTAGCTCTTCCAAACCGTGTGTGAGTTGATGATGAATTTTTTGCGCTAAGTTTTCTAACTTGGAAATAAAACTGTGACGTTCCGCACTAATCTTTTGCCCATGTTCAGCTAGCTGACTATCGAGGACGTCTAAAAAAGTAGTATCAATCTGCTTGCGCTCTAATTTAAGATAAGCGTTGCGCTCCTTCAAAGCGCGGTTATAGCGAACAGAATTATGGAGATAAACAGGACGAATTTGGCCAATCTCCATGTCAAGAAAGCGGCGACGAACGCTCGGTGCTCCCTTGATGAGCTCTAAATCTTCGGGCGCAAACATGATGAGATTAAGCTGACCGATGTAGTCAGCCAAACGGTTTTCTTTGAGATGATTAACCTGAGCGGTACGCCCTTTAGGAGTCAAGGCAACTTCTAATGGCACATTGCTGTGTCCTTTATAAACCGTTCCTGAAACCTTCATTTCTTTCGCGTCCCAGCGTATCAACTCACGATCGTGATGTGTGCGATGGCTTCTTGTGAGGGCGAGAAAGTAGATGCTCTCTAAAATGTTAGTTTTCCCCTGAGCATTTTGCCCCAAAAAGATATTCAGATGAGGATGGAAGTCAAGGGAGAGATGAGTATAATTTCGAAAATTATAAAGCTGAATATTGTTAAGTTTCATGTTTATTTAGCGCCAGGAAATCTTGGCTTAGTGGCTTTCTTAGGTTTTTGGCTTTTGACCTGAGCGTTCATCTTTTTAACAAGAGCTTTGACACGTTCTTCTTCAGCCCTGTCTTCTTCATATGCAGCAACTTCCTCAGCAGAGGCCTGAACAAACTTGATGAATAGCTCAAATTTCGGAATTTCTAAAATATCACCTGCACGGAGTTTTTTTCCTCGGCGGTTTTCAGCTGTCTTGTTTAAGAAAATATTGCCCTCATTTTCAGCAAGAAAGAGCTTGGCTTGTCCTCCTGTATTCACGATAGCTAACTCTTTGATGACTTGCCCTAATGTAATATATTCTTCAAATAAAGTATAATTTTGCATAATACTATTTTAGCATAAAGAGTCTCAAAAATAGTGGAAATTTTGCTATAATAGATATATTACAGCTCTTGCTCTTTTAGCTTGGAATGTGTTTTTTCATCCTTTAAAAGGAGGAGTAGACAAGGGATAACTATGAAACTAGCCAACGGAGTAAATCTCCATGTTATAAGGGAAACAAAATTTAAAACAATACGTATCATGGTACGTTTACGTGAAGAACTTTCACGAGAAAATATTGCTAAACGTGTGATTATTTCTAATCTATGGGAAACTACTAATACAGCATATCCAACGGCTCAAGCTTTTTCGAGTCGTTTATCAGAACTCTATGGCACCTCTTTTTCAACAGCAGTGAATAAAAAGGGCAGTCAACATCTTTTAAGCATCCATATGAGTCTTGTCAATCCTAAGTTTGTTGGTGTGGATACTTTGGCAGGTGCTGTTGATTTTATGCATAAGGCACTCTTTAGCCCAGATAAGAATGTTGAGGTCTTCCAACGTGAAAAGACAAATCTTATTAACTATCTTAAGGCAATGAACGAAGACCGTTCTTATTATGCGAGTCGTCAGTTGGCTACCCTTTTTTTTACTGATGAAAATCAAGCCCTTCCGGGTGTGGCTACTGTAGAACTTTTAGAGAGTGAAACAGCAGAAGCTGTCTTTAATTACTATACAGAGATGCTCAATCACAACCTTATTGATATTTTTGTCCTAGGTGATGTGGAAAAAACTGAAGTTGTGCGCTTGTTCCAGACCTTTGACTTCAAGGACCGTCAGGGACATTCCGATATTTTTTATAAACAGGGAATTAAAGATTATCAGGAAAAAACTGAAGAGAAAGAGGTGCAACAGTCTATTTTGCAAATGGCTTTTGCACAACCAGCGACTTATGGTAGCCCGGACTATATGACTTTACAAGTGATGAACGGTCTTTTTGGTGGCTTCGCTCATTCTAAATTATTTATGAATGTCCGTGAAAAGGCAGGTCTGGCTTACTATGCGAGTTCAGCATTTGATAGTTTTACAGGTTTATTAAGGGTCAATGCTGGAATCGATGCAGGAAATTATCAGCAAGCCCGTGCACTTATTTTAGAGCAGCTTCAGGCTCTCCAGTCTGGAGACTTTACAGCACAAGAAGTCGAGCAAACGAAGATAATGCTTAAAAATTCTTACTTCATGTCGCTCGATTCTTCTTCAAACTTGATTGAGCAAGCTTTTATTCATGAAGTTTTACCTGAACTCTATATTGATGAAGCAACCTTTTTGAAGGAACTGGAGGCTGTGACTAAGGAAGATATCATGCGCTTGGCGCAAAACTTAACACTACAGGCCCAATATTTCATGAAAGGGGAAGTCTATGCAGAAGAAGAGTTATGAAAAAACAGGAGAAATTCTCTATACTGATGTTTTGGCAAATGGCTTGACCGTTTATTACCTGCCAAAGCCGGATTATAATCGTACATATGGGCTTTTTACCACCAATTTTGGGTCGCTTGACACATCATTTGTTCCCTTGGGTAGCCAAGAAATGAAGACCTTTCCGGAAGGAATTGCTCATTTTCTAGAACATAAACTTTTTGAGAAAGAGGAAGGCGATGTGATGGGCAAGTTTGGTGCCTATGGTGCTCAAACAAATGCATTTACCAGTTTTTCAAGAACGTCTTATCTTTTTTCGACACGTGAAAATATTTATGCGTGTGTCGCCTTGCTGCTTGATTTTGTCCAAAAGCCTTATTTTACAGCAGAAAATGTCGCCAAAGAGCAGGGAATTATTCAGCAAGAAATTCAGATGTATCAAGATGATAGCGATTGGCGCTTATTTTCAGGACTTTTGGCTTCACTTTACCCTGATTCACCCCTAGCAGATGACATTGCTGGAACGCCACAATCCATTAAAGAAATAACAGCAGAAGATCTCTACATAAACTATGAAACGTTCTACCACCCATCAAATATGAATCTCTTTTTAACAGGACCTTTTGATGTTGAGCAGATGGCGAAGTTTGTGAGTGAAAATCAGGAGAAAAAAACTTTTGTTAAGACAGAAGCGATTCAGAGAAAAATAGTTGAAGGCAGTCAGCCAATTCAAGGAAGAACCTTAAAATTTGAAGTCGCGATGCCTAAGCTGGCTCTGGGTTTTCGTGGAGAAGACCCGCTTCCAACGGATGCGCGTGAATTGTTAGAGTATAAGCTTTCTAATCAGTTGCTTCTAGATATGCTTTTTGGCAAAACGAGTCACCGATACGAGGAGATGTACAATGCAGGCTTAGTGGATGATTCTTTTGGATATGGTTTTGACATGGACAAGAGTTTTCACTTTGCGAATATTACAGCAGATACTGAAAAACCAGAACAAGTAAGTAAAGTTTTGCAGGAAGCTTTAAAAAGTTATAAAATAGATAAAGATTTTGAAAAAGAAAATCTAGAAATACTGAAGCGTGAAACATTAGGAGATTATTATAAATCCTTAAACTCTTTAGACTACATAGCCAATCAATTTTCTTCAAATATTTATGGCGATCTTAACTTCTTTGATCTTCCTGAGATTTTATCCGAGTTGACCCTTGAAAAAATCAGCAGGCATGCTGAAAAATTTGTAGCGAATATGCAAATTGTAGATTTTATTATCTACCCCAAATAATACGAACAGTTATGAGTAAATCCATGTATTTTATAAATCTGAGAGGAGGACATGGTGGCAATTAAAACAATAGGCGAAGTCCTCAAAGACAAGAGAACAGAACTTGGCCTTGGGCTGAGTGAAGCCGAAAAACTTACAAATATTCCGAAATTATATATTATTGCCTTAGAAACAGGTGACTATAAGGCTTTACCTGGTGATTTTTATATTAAAGCCTACCTTAAACAATACGCTGAGAAGCTAGAACTTGATGCAGATCAAATCATGTTGGCTTATGAAAAAGATGGTTCGATGTCTGTTGAAGAACACGAGGACATCCAGGAAACTTATCGTTTTGTAAAACCGAGTGAACGTGTAGAAGAAGAGGAAGAGGAGAACAATAAACCTGCATGGCGCTACTACCTTCCGATTATTTTACTTTCTACCGTTGCTTTAGCGATTGTTGGAAGTGTTACTGCTGTCGTACTTTTAAATCGTCCGCAAAATAGTAATTTGAACGATGTTTCTTACACTTATCAGACCAGTGAAACTGCAAAAACGACAGAAGATGAAAAAACAGCAGAATCAACAGAAAAAGCAGATGAGACAAAACCAGAGCCAGAAAATCAACTTGCGGTCACAGGGAGTGGAACGCAGCTCAATGTTAACTTGACGAATGCGAGCCTTCCTTCTCAAATTGTATTCACGACAGCAGCAGGGACAGTCACCACCATTTCACTGACAAATGCGGATTGGGCTACAGCGCGTACGTTATCTGATGCAGAAAATACAGCAACAGCAATCATAGGTACGGGCTTGACAGAGTCAACGATAAGACTTTCAAATACACAAGGACTTACGATGACGATTAATGGTAATAATGTTGACTTGTCTAACTTAAGACAGGGCGTTCCAGTAAACATCCAGCTTACTATAACTTATGCAAGTACAACAGCCACTCCAGCAGAATGAGACACTGTTAAAATTATAAAAGAAAGCAATTATGAAAAAAGAAAAACTCCCTAATCAACTAACGATACTAAGAATCTTTATGATTCCACTCTTTCTTATTGTTCTTTATCTGCCACATGGTGCAGCTGTTGGTACAAGCTATGTTTCGTGGATTGTTGCAGCGATTATCTTTGCTGTAGCCTCAATCACTGACTGGCTTGATGGCTATTTGGCACGCAAATGGAAAGTTGTTTCTAATTTTGGTAAGTTTGCAGATCCGTTAGCGGATAAAATGTTAACAATGGCTGCATTTGTGATGTTAATTGCACTAGGATTAGCTCCAGCTTGGGTTGTTGCCATCATCGTATGTCGTGAACTTGCTGTGACCGGACTTCGCCTTTTATTGGTTGAACAAGGTGGTGCAGTCTTGGCTGCAGCTATGCCAGGGAAAATTAAAACATTTACACAAATGTTGTCGATTATTTTCTTGTTAATTGGTGATCCTATTTATATTGGCACACTCTTACTTTATGTTTGCCTTATCTTCACGATTTATTCCGGCTATGATTACTTTGCCAAAAATATGCAAGTATTTAAGGACTAATTCAATATTAGGGCTTGAAAAAAAAGAAGGTCTGCGTTATACTTAACTTAAAGAGAGTAAGACTCGGCTGAAAGCTTACATAAAGTTAATGTGACTGTATAAAACGATAGCAACGTTATAGCTAAACTGAGGTTCTGGAAGACAGGACAAATTTAGGTGGTACCGCGATAAGATTACTGACGCCCTAGAGCTCTTGCTTGGGGCGTTTTAATGTGTTACCAGCATTGCGCCTGAAGGCGCTAATGCTGGGCGGCAAGCCCTATAGGACCTTGCCTAAACACTTTATTAGGTAAAATGCAAAAAAATTATCGTTTTTTGCACTTTACCGTCATAATATACCATCGCGTGCTTGAAGGTACTCATGCTGGGCGGCAAGCCTTACAAGGCCTTACCTGATAATGCCTTATCCTATAGCTAAGACTGTTAATGTTGGTCAGCAGGTCTCACAAGGGCTTTCCTGATAATGTTTTAACCACAAATGTATTCAATTACAAAGGAGATAATATGAAATTACAAAAACCAAAAGGTACGGCAGACATTCTGCCTCAAGAGTCACAAAAATGGCAATATGTAGAAATGATGGCCCGTGCAGTATTTGAAGATTATAATTTCAGAGAAATCCGTACACCACTTTTTGAAAGTTACGAGCTGTTCAGTCGGGCAACAGGTGAAACAAGTGACATCGTAACTAAAGAAATGTATGATTTTGACGACAAAGGTGGACGTCATATCGCTTTGCGTCCTGAAGGGACAGCTTCAACTGTTCGCGCTTATATTGAAAATAAACTCTTTGCTCCAGAAGTGCCCAAACCAGTAAAAATGTATTATATGGGTTCGATGTTCCGTTACGAACGTCCTCAATCTGGACGATTACGCGAATTCCACCAATTTGGTGTGGAATGTTTCGGAGCGAAAAATCCAGCGATTGATGTCGAAATTATCGCCATGGCGCAATCATTATTTGAACAAATCGGTATCTCTGGTGTAACACTTCACTTGAATTCTTTGGGTGACTTAGAGACACGTAAGGCTTATCGTACAGCTTTGATTGATTATTTGACACCTTTTGAAAGTCAGCTTTCGAAAGACAGCCAACGCCGCCTTCACGAAAACCCTCTGCGAGTACTTGACAGCAAGGAAAAAGAAGACAAGGAAATCGTCAAGGGTGCACCATCTATCTTGGACTATCTTACAGAAGAGTCTCAAAATCACTTTGACATGACCCGTGAACTGCTCGATGGTTTGGGTATTGATTATGTCATTGATACCAATATGGTTCGCGGTCTGGATTACTACAATGATACAATCTTTGAATTTATCGTGGATGTCAAAGGACAAGAATTGACGGTTTGTGCAGGTGGCCGTTATGATGGTCTGGTTGAATACTTTGATGGACCTGCCACACCAGGTTTTGGATTTGGACTGGGTGTAGAGCGCTTGTTGATGGTTGCTGAAATGCAAGGCGTTGATTTCCATGAAGAAGATACACTTGATGTTTATATTGCCGTTATGGGAAACAAAGCCAGCTTAGCAGCGACACAACTTGCAGAAAGTCTTCGTGCTCAAGCCTTTAAAGTTGAACGAGATTTTTCTAACCGTAAACTAGGTGCTCAATTTAAATCAGCTGAAAAGGCAAAAGCAGAAGTGATAATTACGCTTGGTGACAATGAAGTGGAAACAAGTGAAATTACAGTTAAACATAACCAAACGCGTAAAGAAGTAAAAACAACTTTGGCAGAAGTTGCGAAAGGTTTTGCGCCTATCTTTGAAGAAGCGCTTGGAGAATAAAAAGTTCAGTAGTTCCAAGGAACCTGAGGACTAAAGAAACGTAAGGAGATTAAACTTGAAGAGAACAAACTATGCAGGAAATATTACAGAAGAGTATTTAAACCAAGAAGTTACCGTAAAAGGTTGGGTTGCAAAGCGCCGTAATCTTGGCGGCTTAATCTTTATTGATTTGCGCGACCGTGAAGGCATTGTCCAGATTGTGGTTAATCCTGAAACAGCAACAAAAGAAATCGTAGAAGCTGCAGATAAAGTTCGTAACGAATACGTACTTGAAGTTACAGGTAAAGTTGTTGAGCGTGCCAGCAAAAACGAAAATATTAAAACAGGTGGAATTGAAATTGAAGCGAATCAAATGAAAATTCTTAGTACTTCAAAAACAACACCATTTGAGATTAAAGATGGTGTGGAAGTGCTTGACGATACGCGTTTGAAATATCGTTATCTCGACTTACGCCGCCCAGAAATGCTGAACAACATTACGATGCGTCATGCGACAACGCGTGCTATTCGTAGTTACTTGGACGATCAAGGATTCATCGATGTCGAAACACCTTTCTTGAACAAGTCAACACCAGAAGGTGCACGTGATTATCTTGTCCCTTCTCGTGTCAATAAAGGCGAGTTTTATGCTTTGCCACAAAGTCCACAGCTTATGAAACAATTGTTGATGACTGCAGGTCTCGATCGCTACTACCAAATCGTAAAATGTTTCCGTGACGAAGACTTGCGTGGCGACCGTCAACCAGAATTTACACAGGTCGACTTAGAAACAAGCTTCCTTGGGGAAGAAGAAATTCAAGATTTGACGGAAGGCTTGATTGCGAAAGTTATGAAAGACGTTAAAAATGTCGATATAACTTTACCGTTCCCACGTATGAAATACGATGATGCCATGAACTTCTATGGTTCAGATAAGCCAGATACACGCTACGAGATGCTCTTGCAGGACTTGACAGACCTTGCGAAAACTGTAGATTTCAAAGTCTTTAGCGAAGCACCTGTTGTTAAAGCCATTGTCGTTAAAAATAATGCCGATAAGTACTCTCGTAAAGCTATTGATAAATTAACAGAGCAAGCCAAGCAAAATGGGGCCAAAGGCTTGGCTTGGATCAAGTTTGAAGACGATAAATTGGCTGGTCCTATTGCTAAATTCTTGACAGATAAAACATCAGAATTCGTTGAAACTTTGGGCTTAGAAAACAACGACTTGGTTCTCTTTGTGGCAGACAGTTTAGAAGTGGCAAATTCAGCACTGGGTGCTTTACGTCAAACGATTGCCAAAGAGCAAGGCTTAATTGATTATTCGAAATTCAATTTCCTCTGGGTTATTGATTGGCCAATGTTTGAGTGGTCAGAAGAAGAAGGCCGTTATATGAGTGCGCATCACCCGTTCACTTTACCAACTGCTGAAACACAAGGGGAACTTTCAGGAGACCTTAGTAAAGTCCGTGCGCATGCTTACGACATCGTTTTGAATGGCTACGAACTCGGTGGTGGTTCACTCCGTATTAATACCCGTGAATTGCAAGAAGAAATGCTTAAAGCACTCGGCTTTAGTTTAGAAGATGCCAATGCGCAATTTGGTTTCTTGTTGGAAGCTTTAGACTATGGCTTCCCACCACACGGAGGATTGGCCCTTGGTTTGGACCGTTTCGTGATGTTGCTTGCAGGCAAAGACAATATTCGTGAAGTCATTGCTTTTCCTAAGAATAATAAAGCCACAGACCCGATGACACAAGCGCCATCAGTAGTCAGTGAAAGCCAACTGGAAGAATTGAGAATTAAACTTGAAAAACTTGACTAAATTTATCAACATGCTTGGTGGCTGGGAAAAGTTGACACATCGTTTCTCAGCATCTGTCTTATATGGAATCACTTCTGCTTTTGCACTGAATTTCTTTTACCAACCTGGAAGAGTCTATTCTAGTGGTGCTACAGGTGCAGCCCAGGTGGCAACTGAGATTTTTACACGGATGATGGGGTATAACTATCTGCCCATATCGGTAACGCTCTTTCTGATTAATGTTCCCTTGATGATTTTGGCATGGTTCCGCTTGGGAAAACAGTTTACCTTGTTTACTTTGCTGACTGTTACCATGAGTTCTGTTTTTATCCACTTTGTCCCAGAAACAACGCTGACACCTGATCCGATCATCAATGCCATCTTTGGTGGTACTATTATGGGTACAGGAGTTGGTTATGCCATGCGTAATGGTATTTCAAGTGGGGGTACGGATATCATTGCCCTTTATATCCGCAAGAAAACGGGACATAATGTTGGAACACTAGGATTTATCGTTAATGGTGTGATTATCTTTACTGCTGGAGTGCTTTTTGGCTGGGAATACATGCTTTACTCCATGATTGCTATTTTTGTGAGCTCACGTGTCACAGATGCTATCTTTACACGTCAAAAACGGATGCAGGTCATGATTGTCACCGAGAATCCTGAAATCATCATCCGCAAACTCTTTGAAAAGATGCATCATAGTGCAACAATTTTGAATAATGCTGAAGGTGCTTATTCACATGAAAAACGGACAATCTTGTTTACAGTTATTACAATGTACGAATATCAAGATTTTAAAGAAATCATTACTAAATATGACCCAAAAGCCTTTGTTTCCATCTCGGAAAATGTCCGTGTTATCGGTAACTTTAGTGAGATTACAGATTAAGTTGACAAAACGGTTGTTTTAGTATAAATTAGAGAAAGCCTCTGTCATTTTTGACAGAGGCTTTACGAGAAATTACAAAGCTATTTTTACAATATTAATAAAAATAGTATTAGATTGGAGAGTTGTATGAAGGATATGAGCCTCATTAAAATCCATTTTCGCAACTTTATTGCCATTAGTTTAGGAGCAGTCATCTTTGCTTTTGGATTTGTAAAGTTAAACATGGCCAATCAGCTGGCTGCTGGGGGACTTTCTGGGATAACCTTGATATTACATGCCTTACTCGGATTGGATCCGGCTATTAGCCAGTTCATTCTGAATATTCCTTTGCTTTTTATTGGGTACCGTTTCTTAGGACAGCGGACTTTTATCTATACAGTTTATGCGATTGTTAATGTTTCGCTTTTCCTTTCTGTCTTTCAGACCTTTGATTTTAATATCAATCTTCTGCATGATAACTTAGTTGCAGCTCTCTTAGCTGGGGTCTTTGCTGGAGCAGGAGTTGGAATCATCTTCCGTTTTGGCGGAACAACTGGGGGGTCAGATATCATTGCACAGCTGTTGCAAATTAAGCGCGGTACAGCAGTGGGACGTGTCATTTTCACGATTGACCTTTTTGTAATGACACTCTCTCTTACTTACATTGATGTGAATCATATGGTTTACACACTAATTGCAAGTTTCGTTGCGGCTCAGGTCATCAACCTTATCCAGTCAGGAGGATATACTGTTCGGGGAATGCTCATTATCAGTCCCAAGTATCAAGAAATTGCAAATGCGATTCTTGCAGAGCTTGGACGCGGTGCGACATTTTTACATGGAGAAGGAGCTTACTCTGGAACTGAGAAACGCGTCGTCTATGTGGTGCTTAACCCTCGAGAAGTTATGACCGTTAAGGCCTTGATTGGGGAGATAGATCCTCAAGCCTTTTCAACAGTAATAAATGTCCATGAAGTTATGGGAGACTTTACTTATCCTCAAAGTAAGTATAAACGTAAGAAAAAGTGAGTAATAAAAAAGAAGAATCATCAAGACTCTTCTTTTTTATTTTGACCAGCTGTTATTGGAACAACTTAGATGTCAAGCGTTCACCCTCAAGTCGACCAACAGAAGAAACACCTTCTACGTCAGAAGAATCTGCATTGACACCATCTTTGATAATTTGTAAGCGATCAATAGCTTGGTTGATTTGAATCAAACTTTGTGTTTGGTTTTCAAAACTATAGTTGCTAATCTCACGTTTAGCTTTCTTAAGATGAATGATAGCTTTTTCAATTTCGACAATAGCCTTTGATGTACGCATAGAGTCCCTCCTTGTTTTATAGTACTAACCTTATTATAACAGAAAAGTAAAGAATCTGCTTTTCTATAATTTGCGATCAAGGCCAAAGTCAAGAAACATCCAACTTTTGACTTTGGTCTAATAGAAAACTGGGAGTCGATAAAAAAAGACCAACAAAAGAGCTGATCCATTAGTTCTGCGCAACGAAATCATCTAAAATAGTAACGATTTCTTCCTGAGTTGTTGCCTGATTTACTGCAACTTTAACTTTGGCTGCACGTTTGGCTCCCTTGAGGTAGTAAGCTGCATGTTGGCGAAATTCACGTGAAGCGAGATTATCGCCTTTGAGGTCAACAAGACGTTGCAAGTGAATCTTAGCGATGCGCATTTTTTCATCTACAGTGGGTTCAGGAAGGAGCTCACCTGTACGAAGATAGTGTTCTGTACGATGAAGCATCCACGGATTTCCGAGAGCAGCACGACCGATCATGACTGCATCAACACCCGTTTCATCAATCATACGTTTGGCATCTTCAGGTGTTTTCACATCACCATTTCCGATAAAAGGAATGTTAATGTTGCCTGCTACTTTCTCAAGCCATGTCCAGTCGGCTTTACCTTCATAAAGTTGGGCGCGTGTCCGTGCATGCATGGCAACAGCTGCGCCACCGGCCGCTTCGATAGCCTTGGCATTTTCGACAGCGTAGAGATGATCAGAATCCCAGCCGATACGGATTTTTACAGTCAGTGGCAGATCAATCGCTGAACTGACAGCTTTCACGACATCGTAAACCTTATCTGGATTGAGAAGTAAGCGGCTGCCTGCTTCATTTTTAGTGACTTTAGGAACAGGACAGCCCATATTGATATCAATGATATCAGCTACTGTATTCTCTTGCACAAATTTAGCCGCTTCAACCAGTGTATCAACTTCGCCACCAAAAATTTGCATCGAAAGTGGATGAGGCACGCCTTCAAAGTCCATCATTTGAAGGGTTTTTTTGTTGCGGTGCTCGATCCCTTTATCAGAAATCATTTCGGTAACGACAAGACCGGCTCCAAACTCTTTAGCTGTTGTCAGGAAGGCTTTATTATTAATCCCCGCCATTGGGGCGAGTACGATTTTATTAGCAATTTCTATATCCCCAATTTTCCAAGGGCGTGTGTATTTTGAATCCATAGTCATAGAGAATATTTTAACATTTTTTAGAAGATTTACTCAAACTTTGCACTGAAAAAACCTCCGCAGGTTATTTTGCGAAGGCTTTTGAATTTTTTAAGTGGTAAATAACCGCTTTATTTTTTGGCGAACGGAAACTTCTTGGGTTTGGGTTGTCAAAAAAGTTGCAATATCGCCGGCGTGGAGTAGTGTATCTCCATGTGGAATAATCTTTTCCCCATTGCGCTGAATGGAAATGAGAAGACTGTCTTGTGGCAGGTGAAGATTTTGAACAGGCTGATGGTCGGCTTCAGAATCAAACTGTACCAAGGCTTCAATCATAATATGCCCCCCTTTTTCAGTAGCAATTTCAGAATCTGTGGTGAGAAGATTGTGGAGTAATGAATGATAGATTGGTTCAGAATGCAAAAGTTCAGCGACAAGATAGGAAATAAGAGAAACAAAAGCCAGAGGTAAAAGATGATCAAAAGAGCCGGTCATTTCGACCAAAAGTAAGATACCTGTCATTGGTGCACGAACAATAGCAGTAAATGTCGCAGCCATGGCTAAAATTATAAAATTAGGAAAGAGGTTGGGAGACAGATGCAAAGAGGAAATAACCACTGTAGCAAAAATACTACCCAAACTGGCACCTAGAATTAAAAGTGGAAAGAAAATTCCTCCCGGAACTCCAGAGATATAGCTTATGATAGAAATTATAAATTTCGATACAAAGATGAGGCAGAGAAAAGCAAGCCCCCAACCTAGAGTGAGTTGAGCGATTAAGTGATGACCACTTCCGCTGATTATTGGAAAAAAGAGCGCTGCAAGAGCAGAAATGATAAAACTCAAAAAAACACGAAGAAAAGGACTTTTTATTTTATCTTGCACGAGATCTTGCCCTTTTACAAGAGCGTAGTTATACACAGCACCGAAGATTCCCATGAGTATGCCTAAAAGCAAGAGAAGCCAGTAGTCTGAAAGAGGAAAGCCACTGACGATCTGAAAGTTAAAGATACTTGCAGACCCAAAAATAACACGGGAGGCAGCATCTGCAATGATAACAGAGGTCATACAGGTTAATAAAATCAGTGGTGAAAAGTAGCTGAAAATTTCCTCTAAAACAAACATGATACCAGAGAGTGGTGCGTTAAAGGCTGCGGATAAACCTGCTGCAGCACCTGAAGCAATCAGCAAACGCTGATGACGCTCAGTAGCAGCAAATTTTTCTCCAATGGCTTGTCCCATAGCAGCTCCAAGTTGGATAGAAGGTCCCTCACGCCCCAAAGAAAGACCTGCAAACATAGCCAGAGTTCCACCGACAAACTTAGCCCAGGCAGTCGTAAACCAGTCAGGTTGGAAATATCCAAGTAGCTGCCCCTTGATTTGAGGAATTCCACTGCCGGTAGACATGGGATATTTTTTCATTAAAGTACTGACAATAAACGCGAGGAGAAGCAAAGCGGGAAGTAAGAGAAGAACATAGATGAGATGTCTTCCAGCTTGCTGATATAAGAAGGCCCCAAATTTTTCAGCCGCGGAAAGAGCTAAACGATAAAAGCTGGCAAGGAAGCCAGCTGTAAGTCCAACCAATAGGCTTAAAAAAATTAAACCTATATTTTTGTTTGAGGATTGTGACAAATCTTTAAGCAGCAGCTTCATTTTTGAACAGCTCCTAAAATTAAATCATTAAGCTCTTTTTCTGTAAATTCATATTTACGATTACAAAACTGGCAAACAATTTCAGCACCATGGTCTTCTTCAATCATCTCGGTAATCGCTTTGCTACCAAGACCTTGTAATCCTTTAGCGAAGCGTTCTTTTGAACAGTCGCATCTAAAAGCTAAAGAGGATTCAGCAAGAACAGTGTAGTCCATTTCTCCATAAATTGCGGCGAACATTGATTCAAGGGGATTCTCATTTAAAAGTATTTCTGAAATACTTGGCATTGTTTTGATATTTTTTTCTATCAAGGCAATTTCATCATCAGTTGCATCTGGCAGGGCCTGTAGCATAAACCCACCAGCAATTTTGACACTGTCTTCTCCCTCGTTCAGCAGGACATTTAGACCAACAGAAGAAGGAGTTTGCTCACTTGAGAGGAAGTACCAAGCTAAATCTTCTCCAATTTCCCCTGTGATGAGATCCGTTTGCCCAGTATAAGGTTGACGTAACCCCATGTCTTTAATAACAACAAAGAAGCCATTTCCAATGAAAGGAGCAACGAGTACTTCGCCAGTCGAGGTTTTTTTGTAGTCGAGCTCTTTGTTTTGGACATAACCTTTAACGTTTCCATTAGCATCAGCGACAGCAATAATTGCACCCATAGCACCATCACCCAAGATTTTGACCGTAATTTTACTGTCCCCTTTTTCATTAGCGCCCAAAATTTGAGCAGCAATCAGGGTACGACCGAGCGCAACAGTAGAAGAAGGCATCGTTTGATGCCGCTCTTGCGCTTCACGGACTGTCAATGTTGAATCAAGAGCAAAAGCACGAAAGTGACCATTTTTTGAAATGGATTTTAGTATTTTATCAGTCATAACTCCTTCTATTTTAACATATTTTTAAGGACAGTGATTGTTATGCCTGTATTTCTAAAGTGATGTTTTACATAAAGTATAAGGGCGGTCAAAAAGTCAATATTTTTAGGAAAAGTTGAAATAAAGTTTGATATTTCCGAACAAAAGCATATTTTTTATAAAAGACATTTATTTGTTCTAGATTTTCAAAAATAATTTTTGCTATAATGGGAATAGTGCGATAGGAGCTTTTCAATATCAAAATGCCAGCTGTATCATCACAAGAGAGATATAGAGCGTACAAATATTAAAAGAAAAGAGAGCTATTATGCCATCAGTTGTTGTTGTAGGAACGCAGTGGGGAGATGAAGGGAAAGGTAAAATTACAGATTTCCTCAGTTCAGATGCCGAAGTTATTGCGCGTTACCAGGGAGGGGATAATGCCGGTCACACGATTGTGATTGACGGCTTTAAGTACAAACTTCACCTTATTCCATCAGGTATTTTCTTCCCGGAGAAAACATCTGTTATCGGTAATGGTGTGGTGATCAATCCCAAAGCTTTGGTTAAAGAAATTGCTTACCTCCACGAAAACGGTGTAACAACAGATAACCTGCGTATCTCAGACCGCGCCCACGTTATTTTGCCTTACCATATCAAATTAGACGCCCTTCAAGAAGAAGCGAAAGGCGATCAAAAGATTGGTACAACAATCAAAGGTATTGGACCAGCTTATATGGATAAAGCAGCTCGTGTTGGTATCCGTATCGCAGACCTTTTGGATAAGGAGATTTTTGAAGAACGTCTACGTACAAATCTCGAAAACAAAAACCGTGAATTCGTTAAACTTTACGACAGTGAAGCACTTGATTTCGATGAAATCTTTAACGAATACTATGAATACGGTCAACAAATTAAAAAATATGTAGCGGACACTTCAGTTATCTTGAACGATGCGCTTGACGAAGGTCACCGTGTCCTCTTTGAAGGTGCCCAAGGTGTGATGCTAGATATCGACCAAGGAACTTATCCGTTCGTCACATCATCAAACCCATTGGCAGGCGGAGTAGCTATCGGTTCAGGTGTTGGTCCAACAAAAGTTGATAAAGTAGTTGGTGTATGCAAAGCCTATACTTCACGTGTTGGAGACGGTCCATTTCCAACAGAACTTTTTGATGAAACAGGTCATCAAATTCGTGAAGTTGGCCATGAATATGGCACAACAACAGGTCGACCACGTCGTGTAGGTTGGTTCGATGCAGTTGTTATGCGTCACTCACGCCGTGTTTCAGGTTTGACTCATCTTAGCTTGAACTCGATTGATGTTCTTTCAGGTTTGCCAACGGTAAAAATCTGTGTGGCTTACGAACTTGATGGAAAAGAAATCACGCACTACCCAGCAAGCCTTAAAGAGCTAGAGCGTTGTAAACCAATCTATGAGGAAATGCCGGGTTGGTCTGAAGACATCACAGGAGTGCGTACACTTGAGGAGTTACCAGAAACAGCGCGCAACTATGTTCTTCGTGTCGCTGAACTTGTAGGTGTTCGTATCTCAACATTTTCAGTTGGTCCAGATCGCGACCAGACAAATGTTTTAGAAAATGTTTGGGAAGCTTAATTAAATAAATTTCAAAAGCAAGCAACCATTGATTTGGTTGCTTTTTTTTGGTGAGAATACATCTTTTTTATCGTATTAGTTAGTGAAAAAGTTATCATGGTATTTTAAGGAGAGAGGCTCTTGAAAAGTAGAAAAAAGCTGGTGTTGTTTTTAGGATTAAGTCTTGTACAAATACTTATTGCTGTGTTTATAGTTGTGAAAAGAGAGGATTTTATTTATATATTTCCCGCAAAGGAACCGCAAACCTTAAGAGAGTTAGCCTATGACAAAGATAGGCGTTTGGGCTACACCGTTCACATTAAGGAAAATGGCAAGTTAGTACCTTATCTGGTGCTTACGAAAAATTATATTGATCAAGGGAATGTCTTACTACTTCGAAAGCATCTTGTAGAGCCGCCCATGTCTTTTCGGGATGGTTGGGAAGAAGCCTACTACGGACACAGCATACCGGATGCCTTTATGCACAAGGACTTTATCAAGCGTTTGTCTAAAGATGTGCAGGAAAATATCCCCCTCACAGAGCTGGGAATAAAACCCTCGGCAAAAAATGCAGGAATGGGGCACATAGAAAAAATAAATCGGAAACTTTTCTTGCTTTCAGACATTGATGTAGGAAATTACAAGGGTAGAGTTCGTTTTGAAGATGACCGTAACTTA